>JAFAFN010000333.1 GCA_023423475.1 Actinomycetes bacterium
TCCCTCCGGTCCGCACCGTGCCGGACCTGGTCGGCATGCGACGCGCGACGGCGGTCAAGATCGCGGACGAGCTGGGCATCACCCTGACGGTCCGCACCGAGGCGGTCACCGCGGGCGACCGACGTGCCGGCCTGGTCATCTCCCAGACGCCCGTGGCGGACTCGCCGGTGGCGGCCATGACCGTCACCGTCGCGGCGGTCCCGACGCCGTCGACGACCACCACGACCCGGGTGCCCGGGTCGACCACGACGACGACCCGACCTCGGGGCTGACGGCGTTCAGTCGGCGGTGGCCGCTGCGGGGGTGCAGCGGTCGAGGAAGCGCTGCACCAGGTCGTGACCGCTCATGGTCAGGACCGACTCGGGGTGGAACTGCACACCCTCGACCATGAGCTCGCGGTGGCGCAGCCCCATGATCAGCCCGTCGTCGGTCTCGGCGGTGATCTCGAGCACGTCGGGCAGCGTCGAGCGCTCGACGACGAGCGAGTGGTAGCGGGTCGCCTCGAGCGGGTTGGGCAGTCCCTCGAAGACGCCGACGTCGTGGTGGCGGATGAACGACGTCTTGCCGTGCACGACCTCGGGCGCCCGGACGACGTCGCCGCCGAAGACCTCGCCGATGCACTGCAGACCGAGGCACACGCCGAACACCGGCACCCTCGAACCCCAGCCGAGGATGATCTCGTTCGAGAGCCCAGCGTCGGCAGGGCTGCCGGGACCGGGGCTGATGAGGATGCCGTCGGGGGCGATGTCCTCGACGTCGGCCAGCGTGATGGCGTCGTCGCGGTGCACGATCGGGTCGGCACCGAGCTCACCCAGGTACTGGACGAGGTTGTAGACGAACGAGTCGTAGTTGTCGATGACGAGGATGCGGGGTCCCACGGCGGGCAACGCTACGTCAGCGCCCGTCGGGTGCCGAACCGGTTCTGTCTATCCTGTCCGCCATGGCGAACCCGGAGCAGCGAGACGTCGACGAGACCACCGAGGGCGGTGACCCCGGCGAGCAGCCGGTCGAGGCCGATGCGGTCGCCGACGAGACCACCTCGGCCGACGCTGCTGGGTCTCCCGACGAGGTGACGGAGAGCGCAGCGACCGACGAGGCCGCGACCGACGCAGCCACGACCGACGCCGCGACCGACGAGCCGGCGCCCGCCGCAGCGACAGGGGCCTCGGCGAAGTCGGCGTCGTCCGCGAAGGCGACCGCCTCGGCATCGGGCGCCACGAAGCCGCCGGCCAAGACGAAGGTCGTGCCGCCCAAGGCCAAGGCGAAGGCCAAGGCCGACGCCGCGACCAACGTGCGCTACACGCCGCCGACGCCGCAGGTCCGACGTGGGCCCAGCCCCCGCTGGGTGCCGATCCTGATGTTCGCCCTTTGGGGCATCGGCCTGCTCGTCATCATCCTCAACTACATGGGCGTGCTGCCCGGTGGTGGCGAGGACGGGTCGGGCTGGTACCTGATCGCCGGTCTGGTCTCGATCCTCGGCGGCATCATGGTGGCGACCCAGTACCACTGAGCGCCGGGCCACTGAGCGCTGGGCCACTGAGCGCCCGCTCCACCTGACCGACCGGGCCGGATGTGTCCGATACGTGTCGGGCAGGTGTTGGAACGGTGACAACTCCCAGATTCATCCACAACCTGTGGAGAACGTGTCGACCTGTGGACAACCCGGTGCGAACCGAGGGTCTCAGATGTCCTCGATCGGCGTGATGAGGCGCATGTCGTCCATGCAGTGCCGCGGTGGCTCGGGGTCCTCGTTGGTCGCGGCGGTCATGCGCACCTCGGTGCCGCAGACCTCGCAGCGGTAGACCAGCTTCACCTTGCGCAGGGTGCCCGGATCCGGTGGCGGCGGCAGCGGCGTGGCGAAGGACTGCAGGAAGAACAGTCCGGTGCGGATGATCACCGCACCCAGCAGCACCGCGAAGAACGTCGCAGGGACCGAGGTGTCACCGATCAGCCGGACGATCGCGGTGATCACCACGACCACGATCAGCAGGAACCACCAGCGGCCCCACCAGCGCCTGGAGCGCGGGTGATCGACGTCGTCGTCGAGATCGTCCTGTTGCTCGATGTCGCTCATGTGCTCGGTGTCGCTCGGGGGTGCGGGTGCCGCAACGCTGACGGCCTGGATCCAGCGTACCGGAGGGCATGGTCCCGCTCCGGGCCGGCTTCCACGTGCTCGCCGGGCTCCGGCTTCGTTGTCAGAGGTCGGCGTTAGGGTGAACGTATGTTCGATCTGGACACGTTGGAGCCGTCGGAGGCACTGGAGCAGTGGCGGCGGGTCCTCGCGGCCGAACTCGACGGTGAGGGCCTGGCCGCGCGGCTCGGTGTCCCGGTGGATCTGTCGGGGGTGCATCTCGGGTTGGACGCGGCGGCGCGGAACATGGCGACCGCGTTGTCCGACGATGACTTGGCCGGCCTGCTCCACGGGCTCGACACCGCGCGCCGCAGCCTCGATGCCGCCGAGCTGTCCTTGTTGGCCGAGCTCGACCAGCGCGGCGCGACGGTCGAGGATCGCGGGTTACGCACCGGGCCGTGGCTCGCCGCCACCGCGAAGATCTCCCACAGCGCGGCTCGGGCGAGGGTGCGTCTCGCCAGGGACCTGCACGACCGGCTGCCCGAGGTGCTCGCCGCGCTGGTCGACGGGTGCATCGGAGTGGATCACGCCCGGGTGTTGCTCGACGCGGTCACCCACCGCCGCGCCGGCACGCTGATCGAACCAATGGTCCCCGACCTCCTCACCGATGCCACGGTCCTCGGTTTCGATGTGTGGCGGGCGAAGATCCGCCAACTCGTCGCGTTGCTCGACGCGGATGGCACCGAACCGGAGGACCCGACCGCGGACAACACGGTGGTGTTCACCCGGGGTCTCGAAGGACGCTGGATCCTCCACGGCGAGTTCGACCCCGTCACCGGTGCCGCGATCCGCGACGCGATCAACGCCCGAGCCGACTCGTTGTTCCATGCCCGCCACCGCGACGAACACACCACCGGCGGCACCGACCTCCTCACCCCCTCGCATCGCAGGCTGGCCGCCCAGGCGCTCTACGACATGGCCCGCGCGGATCGGGCCGACCGGCACCCCGGTGCCGGGCCCGCCGCGGAGATCACCCTGCACATCGACGCCGCCGATCCCCTGACGAGCACCGATGCCACCGGTGTCCGGATCGGTGACACCCAGCACCGCACCCTCACCTGTGACCCGCTGCTACGCGGTGTCGTGTTCGGTCTGCACCGCCGAGTGCTCGATGTCGGTGACCTGCAACGACTCGTCACCGCTGCGCAACGCCGCGCGATGGAACGCCGCGACGGCGGCTGCGTTTTTCCGGGCTGTGATGCCCCCGCCCGGTGGACCGACGCACATCACGTCGAGCACTGGGTCGATGGCGGACCGACCGATCTCGCGAACCTCGCGAGCCTCTGCCGTCACCACCACGGCGTGTCCCACCGCAACGGATGGACCATGGGCGCCACCGCGGACGAGTGGTTCTGGTGGATCACACCCACCGGACGGTTCCTGTGGTCCCAACGCCACCAGATCCGCCGCACCGGACCACCACCACCCGACGCACACCCACCCCGACCAGCCCACCACCCCGGCTGACCCCCACCACCCGCCAGCACACGCCGACCGCCCCGGGAACCACCCCGCAGGGCGACACCGGCGCGCCTCCGAACGCGAGACGGCCCGCCCGCTGCACCGGTGTGGTGCAACGAGCGGGCCGTCGACGTCTCTGCGACTGGGTCAGCCGAGGCGCTTGATGATCGTGGCGTTCGCTGTCACATTGGCCCCTCCGTTCGTCGGGGCGCTCACTGGATCAGCCGAGGCGCTCGATGATCGTGGCGTTCGCGAGGCCGCCACCCTCGCACATGGTCTGGAGGCCGTAGCGGCCGCCGGTGCGCTCGAGCTCGTTGAGCATGGTCGCCAGCAGCTTCGTGCCGGAGCCGCCGAGCGGGTGGCCGAGGGCGATCGCGCCGCCGTTCGGGTTCACCTTGTCCATGTCGGGGTTGTGCTCCTTGGCCCAGGCGAGGACGACCGAGGCGAACGCCTCGTTGACCTCGATGTGGTCCATGTCGCCGATCGACAGGCCGCCCTTGGCGAGCACCTTGGTCGTCGACGGGATCGGGCCGGTGAGCATGCGCACCGGGTCGACGCCGGCCAGGGCGAAGCTGTGGAAGCGGGCACGCGGGGTGAGGCCGAGCTCCTTGGCCTTCTCCGCCGACATGATCAGCGCGGCCGAGGCGCCGTCGCAGATCTGCGAGCTGTTGCCGGCGGTGACCTTGCCCTCGGGCAGGAACGCGGGCTTCAGGTTGGCGAGGCCCTCGGCCGTGGTGCCGGGACGGATGCCCTCGTCACGGTCGTGGATGGTCTCGAGGACCTTGACCTCACCGGACTCCTTGTCGCGGATCTTCGACACCACGGGGATGATCTCGTTGTCGAAGCGGCCCTCGTTGGCGGCACGCTCGGCGCGGGCCTGCGACTCGGCACCGAAGGCGTCGAGGTCGTCACGGCTCAGGTCCCACTCGTTGGCGATGACCTCGGCCGACAGGCCCTGGCCGATCAGGCCCGGGTGACCCTCGAGCAGCTCGACGTCCGCGTAGCGGTCCGCCGCGGCACCGAAGGGGAAGCCGACGTTGCGGGAGATGGATGCGCCCATCGGCACGAGGCTCATGACCTCGACACCCGAGGCGACGACGACGTCGTAGGCGCCGGCCATGACGCCCTGCGCGGCGAAGTGGTACGCCTGCTGGGACGAGCCGCACTGGCGGTCGATCGTGGTGGACGGCACGGTCTCGGGCCATCCGGCGGCGAGCACGGCGTTGCGGCCGACGTTGAGCGCCTGGGCGCCGGCCTGCATGACGCAGCCCATGATCACGTCGTCGACGAGCTCGGCGTCGAGGTTGTTGCGCTCGGCGAGCGCCTTGAGGGTCTCGGCCGCCAGGTCGACCGGGTGCCAGCCGGCGAGGGCGCCGTTGCGCTTGCCGCCCGCGGTGCGGACGACGTCGACGATCACTGCTTCGGGCATGTCGTGCTCCTGATGTTCCCCCGGACCGGCCAACTTGACCGCCCGGTCAAGATTCTTCCCCCGAAGAGTGCCCGGGTCAAAGCGCGCGGTGCGGTGACGTCGTTCACACCGATACAGTCGGGGCGCAACTTCCGAAGGAGATTCGCCGACCACGAGGCGGATCCACCGGCTGACGGGTGCCACCGTCGGCGGGTTCAGGTGAACGAAGGGGACTTCTCAGATGGCGACGCTCACGAAGGAATCGATCGACGAGACGGTGGCGGGACGCACCGTCGCGACGGAGTTCCTCGCCACGCTCGGGTCCCACCGCGACCGGGTCGCACTGCGCTGGGCCGAGGACGACGGCTCCTGGGGCGCGATGACCTTCGGCGAGATGGCCGACAAGGTCGCCGCAGCCGCGGGCGGACTCCGCGAGCTCGGTGTCGGTCACGGCGACCGCGTCGTGCTGATGATGCGCAACACCCCGCCGTTCCACTGGCTCGACATGGCAGCGGTCTTCCTCGGCGCCACCCCGGTCTCGATCTACAACTCCTCCTCCGAGGAGCAGATCGCCTACCTCGTCGGCCACTGCGACGCGAAGGTCGCCATCGTCGAGAACCAGGGCTTCCTCGACAAGTTCCTCGCCGTGCGCGACCAGCTGCCGCACCTCGAGTCGATCATCGTGCTCGACCCGCCGGCGGACCTGCCCGCCGGTGTGCTCGACGCCTCGGCGCTCGACGACGCGGCGCCCATCGACCTGGCCGAGAGCTCGACGATCGCCCAGCCCGATGACCTGGCGACGATCATCTACACCTCGGGCACCACCGGGAACCCCAAGGGCGTCATGCTCTCGCACTACAACATCGTGTGGACCCTCGAGTCGCTGCTCGCCAGCTTCGGTTGGTCCCGCGACGAGATGGTCGGCAAGAAGGTCGTGTCGTACCTGCCGATGGCGCACATCGCCGAGCGCGTCGTCTCGCACTACAACCTGGTGTGCGCCGCGATCGAGGTGTCGACCTGCCCGGAGACGTCGCTGCTCACCACCTACCTCGGCCAGGTGAAGCCGAACATCGTCTTCGGCGTGCCGCGTGTCTGGGAGAAGGTCTACGCCGGGCTGAGCGCCCTGGTCGCGGGCGACCCGGAGAACGCGCCCAAGTTCGATGCCGCGGTCGCCGAGGCGATCCCGCTGCGGGACAAGGTCACCTGGGGCACGGCGACCGAGGCCGAGGCCGCCCGCCTCGAGGAGCTGGACGCCGGCAACTTCGCGCTGCTGCGTCTCCTGCTGGGCCTCGACGAGGTCGAGCTCGCCGTCACCGGCGCCGCGCCGATCCCCGCGCCGCTGATCAGCTGGTTCCGCGCCATCGGCCTGCCGCTCGCCGAGGTCTACGGCATGAGCGAGAACACCGGCCCGATGACCTTCGAGCGCACCAAGGTCAAGGCCGGCTACGTCGGCGTCGCCCTGCCCGGCACCGAGCTCGCGATCTTCCCCGACGGCGAGGTCTGCTGCCGCGGCGGCCACGTGTTCCAGGGCTACCTGAACGAGCCCGAGAAGACCGCCGAGGCACTCGACGAGGACGGCTGGCTGCACTCCGGTGACATCGGCGAGATCGACGAGGACGGCTACCTGCGCATCGTCGACCGCAAGAAGGAGCTGATCATCACCGCGGGCGGCAAGAACATCTCGCCGGCCAACCTCGAGGCGTCGCTCAAGACCGCGCCGCTGATCGGTCAGGCCGCCGTGATCGGCGACCAGCGTCCGTTCGTCTCGGCGCTCGTCGTGATCGACGGCGAGGTCGCACCCGGCTGGGCGGCCGCCCGTGGCATCGAGTTCACGACGCTCGAGGAGTTCGTCGCACTGCCCGAGGTCATCGCCGCGATCCATGCGGACGTCGAGGAGTCCATGTCGGACTTCAACCACGCCGAGAAGGTCAAGAAGATCCACATCCTCACCGAGGAGTGGCTGCCCGACTCCGACCTGCTGACCCCGACGTCCAAGCTCAAGCGCCGCGGCGTCAACGCCCGCTTCGCGGAAGAGATCGAGGCGATCTACACCTGAGCCCGCAGGCTCAGCCCGGCAGGCCGAGCTGACCCGGCGACACGTTGAGCTGAGCGAGCAGGGCCTGGACCTCTGCGTCGTTCAGCAACGTCACCAGCCGGGTCAACGACACCAACGCCTCGGGCGTTGCTCGCAGCCCGACCCGCACCACCTCGGCCGAGGTGGCCGGGTCGAGCAGCGAGCCGATCGTGTCGAGGTGTCCGAGCACGGCGACCAGCCGCGGGTCGGCGGCGACCTGCTGGTGCGCGGCCTGTGCGGCGACCGGGTTCGACTCGAGGATCGAGGCGGCGAAGACGGCGAGCACCGAGGCGACCGCGGGGTCGGCACCGAGCATGCCGAGACCGTTCGGGTCGACCTCGCCGAGCAGCGCGGTCAGCCCGTTGAGCGTGGCCGGGTCGATCTGGGCGACGATCGAGGCGACCGCCTGGATCAGCTGCTGGTTCAGGCCGTCGACCGCCGCGAGCGCCGCGGCGTCGATCTGCGAGGTCAGCTGCTGGAGCCGAGCGATGACCGCCGGGTCGAGCTGGGACAGGACCAGTGCCTGCAGGTCGACCTGGGGTGCGCCCACGAGCAGGGCGCCGAGGTCCTGCAACCCGGTGGCGTCGATGGCAGCCTGCTCGAGCGCGGCCACGTCGACACCGAACAGCTCGGCCAGGTCGACGTCGCCGAGACCGGCGAGCCCGTTCAGCAGCGCCGGGTTGGCGGCGATCTGCGAGAGCATCGTGGTCAGCGTCGCCTCGGCCGTGGTGGCGGTGCGCGTCGGTGCGGTCGTGGTGGTGGTCGTCGACGGCAGCGGCCCACGCCGAACGACCGTCGTCGGCACGGCGTCGCCGTTGACCGGGGTGTCGTCGTTCGTGAGCGACAGCGTGTCCGAGGACTTCGAGCAGGCGCCTGCGGTGAGTGCGATGACCGTCAGGAACGCGACGGTGCCGATGCTCCTCGGCGACATCCGCCCCTCTCCTCGCACTGCAGCCCTCCGTCCAACCGACCGGAGTCCAACGGTACGGAGCGCGCGGTGCAGTGGCAAGGGAACTCGCAGGGGTAGATGCCCCAGTTCCGAGTGCCTGCTCAGGAGCGGGGTGACGAGTCCCGCAGCGGGTCGACGACGACCAGCCGGGGGTCGACCTCGCCGGGCTTCAGCGGCCGCATCAGCAGGTCCATCGCCGACCACAGCGTGCGCGACGACTGGAAGAACACGATCGGACCCAGCAGCGCGATCACGACCTCGGCGATCAACAGCGGGGCGATCGGCGGGCTCTCGGGGAAGTACGAGAACGTCGTCACGCCCAGGACGATGAGCATGAGGCCCATCACGCAGACGGTGTTGACGCCGATCGCGCCGATCCAGTGGCCGTCGACCCGTTCGAAGTGGAACGAGCAGGTGGGGCACCGCTCCTTCATGGTGAACCAACGTGAGAAGAGCTTGCGGCCGCCGCACACGGGGCAGGCCCCGAAGAGCCCCCGCAGCAGGATCGTGCGTGGCTTGAGGTCCAGCTGGATCGCAGAGGGGACCTCGGGGAGCGGCCGACGTCGTCGGGCCGGTGTGGTCATGGTCCCAGTGAACTCCATCGGCCACTGCTGCGCACAAACGTGGAGGGGCGCACGAACGTGGAGGGGCGCACGAACCGGGGGCTCAGTCCTCGCCCATGATGAGGTCGAGCGCGGCCAGGTCCTCTTCTCGCGACCCCGGTAGCAGGCGGGCGGGGAACTGCGCCGGCCCTGCGCCGAGCAGCACGTGGTGGGAGCCGTCGACGAGCTCGGCCTCGAACCAGCGCCACGCACCAGCGCGCACCCGCACCGTCACGATGTCTCGCCGGGGCAGTCGGCGCACGGTGATGCGTCCGACCACGTCGCGCACCCACTCGTCGTCGACCTCGATGAAGCACCCACGGCCGGCGACGAAGCTCACGAGCGCGACGACGCCGCTCACGGCGATGACCGACCAGAACGCGACCCCGAGGTGCTGATCGTTCCAGGCGCCCCAGAGCACGGTCGCGAGCAGCAGCGTCGACGCGATCACCCCGACGATGAACAACGGCGCTGCGACGAGCGTCGCGCCCCTCAGTCGTTGGGATGGCTCCCGTTGGGCGTCAGCCACGTTCGTCGGCTCCGACGATCGCCGGTGCGGTGCTGCGCAGGCGGGTGACCGCGGCGACCACGACGACCATGATCGTGGCGAGCAGGACGTTGGTGGCCTCGATGCCCGCAGGGTCGGCGACGACCGCGATCGTGCCGACCGCGGCGACGACGGCAGCGCCGACGAGGTGCACCGCGACCACCGGTCGGCGTGGCTCGCTCCCGCTCAGCACGGTGATCAACGCCAGGCAGATCAACGCGGCGGTCAGCGGGATGGTCAGGTAGGGGAGCGCGCTGCGGGCGATGGCGTCGTCCTCGACGAGCACCACCCGTGCGGTGCCCACCGCGATGCCGACGATCGCCAGGTGCAGCGGCAGGTGCAGCAGCATCCACGCGTGGTGCCCGCGGTGGCTCTTCGGCGGCCCGCTCATCGGGACGTCGGCGAAGTAGATCCACCAGATCGCGAAGACGATGACGAACGTGCCGGCGAGCGACACGACGTCGAGGCCCTCCATGTGCTCCTCGGTGGCCGTCAGCGCGGTCTTCACGAACGACTCGCCGAGCATGATGATCGTGAACGCCCCGAAGCGCTCCACCAGGTGCTCGCGGTCGCGACGGGCCCCGGCGAGCGGGTCGGGCCGCATCGAGGGCACGAGCACCGCGGCGATCGCGACCAGCCAGGCCGCGATGTAGGCGGTGTCGCCCCACAGCGGCGTCGAGAACAGGAGCGCCGCGGCGACCAGGTTGCCGGCGATGCGGGGCCGTGTGTACCCGCGCAGCTCCGGGTCGTCGTGCTCGGCGAGCCACTGCATCGAGGCCATCACGATGAGGATCCCGCCCAGGATCGGCCCCACGTACTCGCTGTGCACGTAGGTCCCGTCCGAGGCCGACACGGCGGCGAGCACCAGCAGGAGCATCTGGGCGAGCACCAGCAGCCGCATGCCCAGCCGTTGGGACCGGTGCACGTTGAACAGCAGCGACGACTGCAGCCAGGTCAGCCAGACCAGGGTGAAGACCAGGACCAGCCAGATCAGGTCCGACGCGGTGGGCGACACCGAATAGGCGTGCGACAGCACCACGACCGCGGCGACGAACACCAGGTCGTAGAACAGCTCGAGCGAGGCGGCGGACGGTGCGCCGGGCTTGGATCCGGGGGAGTGCACGCTGCTCAGGGTAGGGGGTGACCCCTGCCACCTGGACCAACCGGATGGAGGCGGGGCCCGAGCGCGCGGCTATGGTGGTCCGGTACCAACTGGCCGGCAATGCGCCCAGAGGCAGCGTTGAAACGGTCCCCCAGCCTGGTGTCACCCTCCGAATCGCTTCGGAGCGGCCACAGGAGGGGCGGGCGTCCGGTGCCAGCGCTCGGCCAGTCCACTTCCCGGCGGTCCATGCCTCGTCCCGCCGAACACCTCATGACGAACTCGCGCCGACTCGCGGCGCCGCCCCTCCGTGTCACATCACCGGTCGGGCCATCGAACCTGGAGTACCCCTGTGTCCACATCACCCGCCGCGTCCCACGACGCGGACCCTTCGAACGCACCTGCGGCCGACGACCCCACCTTCGAGTCCCTCGGCGTGCCCGCGTCGATGGCCGCGTCGCTCACCGCCCGCGGCATCACCGCGCCGTTCCCGATCCAGGCGGCGACCATCCCGCCGGCACTCGCCGGCAAGGACGTCTGCGGTCGTGCGCCGACCGGCGCCGGCAAGACCCTGGCGTTCGGCATCCCGCTCGTGCAGCGGGTCCGCCGGGCCCATCCGCACCGCCCGACCGCGCTGGTGCTCGCGCCGACCCGTGAGCTCGCCGCACAGATCTGCGACGAGCTCCGTCAGCTCGCCGACCCCGACCAGTCCGTCGAGGCGTTCTACGGCGGCGTCGGCTTCGGCGCCCAGCTCCGTGCGCTGCGTGCGGGCGTCGACATCGCGGTGGCCTGTCCCGGTCGACTCGCCGACCTGATCTCGCAGGGCCAGGTCAAGCTCGGCGACGTGTCCCTCGTCGTGCTCGACGAGGCCGATCGGATGGCCGACATGGGCTTCCTGCCCGAGGTCAAGCGACTGCTCGACGCGTGCGCCGACGAGCGCCAGACGCTGCTGTTCTCGGCGACCCTCGACGGTGACGTCGACGTGATCATCCGTCGCTACATGGACGGTCCGGTCCGCCACGAGTTCGCCGGCGACGACACGATGGGCGACAACGCCGAGCACGTGTTCTGGGGTGTCGAGCGCCAGGACCGCGTCGAGGTCGCCGCCCGCGTCATCGCACGCACCGGGCCGACGGTCGTGTTCTGCCGGACCAAGCGCGGCGCCGATCGTGTCGCCAAGCAGCTCGACAAGCGCGGCGTCGCTGCCGTGGCGATCCACGGTGACCGCAGCCAGAACCAGCGCGAGCGGGCCCTCGAGGACTTCCGCCAGGGTCGTGCCCGAGCAATCGTCGCGACCGACGTGGCGGCGCGCGGCATCCACGTCGACGGCGTCACCTGCGTGATCCACTTCGACGTCACCGACGACGCGAAGGACTACGTGCACCGCTCGGGCCGTACCGGACGTGCCGGCGCCGAGGGCACCGTGATCAGCTTCGTCAGCTCCGACCAGCGCCGGGACCTGGTGCGCCAGCAGCGCAGCCTCGGCCGCGAGATCCAGATCGAGCAGGCCGATCCGTCGACGCTGCCCGAGGCACCCCCGTTCGTCGCCCCGCCGGCGACCGAGCGTCGTCCCGCCGGTGGCGGTGGTGGCGGTCGTCCGGGTGGTTCGCGCTCCGGCGGTCGTGGTCGCTCCGGCGGTCCGCGCCGCAAGGGCGGTGCTCCGAAGGGCAGCGGCCCGAAGAGCGGTGGACCCAAGGCCGGCGGCCAGCGCAACGGTGGCCAGTCCAGGAACGGTGCCCCGAAGAGCGGTGCCCCGAAGGGTGGGGGTCGTCCCGGCGGCCAGAAGAGTGCCGGCCAGAAGAGTGCCGGCCAGTCGTCCGGCGGGCAGCGTCACGGCGGCCAGCAGCGCTCCAGGAAGCCCGTCAGCCAGTGACCCGATCGCCCGTACCTGAGCGTCGTCTCACGGTGAAGAAACATCATGACCAAGTCGATCAGGAATCACCTACGGTGACCGCCATGTCGGCCCAGGCCCCGGATCCCGTGGCACCTCCCGAAGTGGTCGACGACCTCGATCTGGTCGACATCTCGGCCGCTCGGAGCGTGCCGGCGGCGGTGCCCCGCCCGGCCGAGTCGGCGGCTCGGCTGACCGCTGCCGAGCTCGAGGGCGAGTCGGTCGACACCGACATCCTCTCCGAGATCGCCAGCGGCCTCGCCGCATCGGTGGGTCCGTCGCACGAGGTCGGCGAGGGAGAGATCGAGCGCGTCCGCGTGCTCGCCACCGAGGGGTACGACGCCTGGGTGATGATCTGGGGTCCCGGCGCCAGCATGGCCGAGCACGACCACGACGGCTCGGTCGGCGTTCTGCACGTGATCGACGGCGAGCTCGCCGAGATCGTCGTGTACGGCGCGGCGGAGCACCGGCGTCGACTGCCGGTGGGCGAGACGACCGAGTTCTCGGCCACCCACCGCCATGCGCTCGAGAACCCGTCGACGGTGACCGCCAGGT
>JAFAFN010000334.1 GCA_023423475.1 Actinomycetes bacterium
TCCACCTGAAGGGGTCGGGGCGCACGCCGTTCGCCCGGGGCGGCGACGGCAAGGCAGCGGTCGGACCGATGCTGCGCGAGTACCTCATGGGCGAGGCGATGCACGCCCTCGGCGTGCCGACCACCCGTGCGCTCGCCGTGCTCGCCACGGGCGAGCTGGTCCGGCGTGAGACCGATCTGCCGGGGGCCGTCCTGGTGCGCGTCGCGTCGAGCCACCTGCGGATCGGCACCTTCCAGTACGCCGCAGCGACCGGCGACCTCGGATTGCTCCGGCGTCTGGCCGAGTACGCGATCGCCCGCCACCATCCCGACGCTGCAACCGCCGAGCAGCCCTACCTCGACCTGTTCCAGCGCGTGCTCGACACGCAGGCCGCACTGGTCGCCGACTGGATGAACATCGGGTTCGTCCACGGGGTGATGAACACCGACAACGTCACGATCTCCGGCGAGACGATCGACTACGGGCCGTGCGCGTTCATGGACCGCTTCGACCCGGCGACGGTCTTCTCGTCGATCGATCACGGCGGGCGCTACGCCTACGGCAACCAGCCGATGATCATGCAGTGGGACCTCGCCCGCCTCGCGGAGTCGCTGCTGCCGCTGTTCGGCAGCGACACCGACGCGGCGATCGCGACGCTGACCGCTGCGCTCGAGACGTTCCCCGAGCGCTTCACCACCGCCTTCGACGCCGGCATGCGCGCCAAGCTGGGACTCGACGGGCTCGACGTCGACGCGACGCTCGCGGATGGGTTCCTCGGACTGCTGCACACGCAGTCGGTCGACATGACCTCGGCGTTCCGTTCGCTCTCCGGCGTGCTGCGCGGTGAGGTCGCACCGGCACGCTCGCTGTTCGCGGAGCCGGAGCGCTTCGACGAGTGGTCCTCGAGCTGGCGGGCGACGGTCGAGGAACGGGGTCTCGACGGCGCCACGGTCGCGGACGAGATGGACGCGGTGAACCCTGTGGTGATCCCGCGGAACCACGTCGTCGAAGCGGCACTCGACGCGGCGACCGCCGGCGACCTCGAACCGTTCGCCGAGCTGCTCGATGCGGTGCAGTACCCGTACGAGCAGCGAGCAGGATTCGAGCGCTTCGCAGCTCCGCCACCGGCCGACGCACGCCCCCACGTCACCTTCTGCGGCACCTGACCCCGGACGCGAGACAGCCGACCCGAAGGCCGGCTGCATCGCGTGTTCTGGCGGTACGAAGGTGAGGTGGCTCAGTCACCCGTGGTGACGACGAGCTCCTCGATCGGCGGCGGGGTGAACCCCTCGACGCCGGTGAAGGTGAAGATCTGCTCGGCCTCGTTCTCGGGGTCCGGAGCGACGTCGACCAGGATCGTCTGGCCGGCGTGGAACTCCTTGTAGAGCAGACGCTCGGACACCGGGTCCTCGACCAGGCGCTGGATCGCACGACGCAGCGGACGTGCGCCGAGCGTCGGGTCGTAGCCGCGGTCGGCGAGCAGGAGCTTGGCCGGCTCGGTGACCTCGAGTCCCATGCCCAGGCCGACCAGCTGCACGCCGACCCGCTTGATCATGAGGTCGACGATCGTGGTGACCTCGGCCTTGGACAGCTCGTGGAAGACGATGACGTCGTCGATGCGGTTCAGGAACTCGGGCCGGAAGTGCGCCTTCAGGGCCTCGTTGACCTTCTCCTTCATCTTCTCGTACGTGATCGCCTCGTCGCGCTTGGAGAAGCCGACGTTCGCCTTGCGGAGATCGGCGGTGCCGAGGTTCGAGGTCATGATCAGCACGGTGTTGCGGAAGTCGACCGAACGGCCCTGGGAGTCGGTCAGGCGACCCTCTTCGAGGATCTGCAGCAGCGTGTTGAAGACGTCCGGGTGGGCCTTCTCGATCTCGTCGAAGAGCACCACCGAGAACGGCTTGCGCCGCACGGCCTCGGTGAGCTGGCCGCCCTCCTCGTAGCCCACGTAGCCGGGGGGCGAGCCGACCAGGCGGCTGACCGTGTGCTTCTCCATGTACTCGGACATGTCGAGGCTGATCATCGCCGTCTCGTCGCCGAAGAGGAACTCGGCGAGCGTCTTGGCGAGCTCGGTCTTCCCGACGCCCGACGGGCCCAGGAAGATGAACGAGCCCGACGGGCGCTTCGGGTCCTTGAGACCCGCACGTGTGCGGCGGATCGCCTGGGAGACGGCCTTGATGGCCTGCTCCTGACCGATGACCCGCTCGTGGAGGACGTCCTCCATGCGCAGCAGCTTCGAGGTCTCTTCCTCGGAGAGCTTGTAGACGGGGATGCCGGTCCACAGCGAGAGCACCTCGGCGATGCCCTCTTCGTCGACCTCGTCGAAGAGGTCGACGCCGGCCGCCTTCATCTCGACGTCCTTCGCCTCCTTCTTGGCGAGCAGGTCCTTCTCGCGGTCGCGCAGGCTGCCGGCCTCTTCGAAGTTCTGCGACTCGACGGCGTCCTTCTTCAGACGGACGACCTCGGCGAGCTCGTTCTCGATCTCGCGGTAGTCCGGCGGGGTCTGCATGCGACGGATGCGCAGGCGCGAGCCGGCCTCGTCGATGAGGTCGATCGCCTTGTCCGGCAGGAAGCGGTCCGAGATGTAGCGGTCGGCCAGGTTGGCCGCGGCGACGAGCGCCTGGTCGGTGATGGTGACCCGGTGGTGCTGCTCGTAGCGCTCGCGGAGGCCCTTGAGGATCTCGATCGTGTGGGCGACCGACGGCTCGTCGACGACGACCTTCTGGAAGCGACGCTCGAGTGCGGCGTCCTTCTCGAGGTGCTTGCGGTACTCGTCGAGGGTGGTGGCGCCGATGGTCTGGAGCTCACCACGGGCGAGCATCGGCTTCAGGATGGACGCAGCGTCGATCGCGCCCTCGGCAGCACCTGCACCGACGAGGGTGTGGATCTCGTCGATGAAGAGGATGATGTCGCCGCGGGTCTTGATCTCCTTCAGGACCTTCTTGAGGCGCTCCTCGAAGTCGCCGCGGTAGCGGGAGCCCGCCACGAGCGCACCGAGGTCGAGGGTGTAGAGCTGCTTGCCCTGGAGCGTCTCGGGCACGTTGTCCGCGGCGATCGCCTGGGCGAGGCCCTCGACGATGGCGGTCTTGCCGACGCCGGGCTCGCCGACGAGCACGGGGTTGTTCTTCGTGCGACGCGAGAGCACCTGCATCATGCGCTCGGTCTCGCGGTCGCGTCCGATGACGGGGTCGAGCTTCTTGTCGCGGGCGAGCTGAGTGAAGTTGCGACCGAACTGGTCGAGCACGAGCGAGCCCGAGGGCGTGTCGCCCGAGGAGCCGGTGCCCGCCGCGGCCTTCTCGCCGCCGCCCTGCTGAGGCTGGCCGGTGGCTCCCGGGTAGCCCGACAGGAGCTGGATGACCTGCTGACGGACGCGCGACAGATCGGCGCCGAGCTTGACGAGCACCTGTGCGGCGACGCCCTCGCCCTCTCGGATGAGTCCGAGCAGGATGTGCTCGGTGCCGATGTAGTTGTGGCCGAGCTGCAGCGCCTCTCGCAGCGAGAGCTCGAGGACCTTCTTGGCACGCGGGGTGAAAGGGATGTGGCCCGACGGCGAGGAACCGCCCTGGCCGATGATCTCCTCGACCTGCTGGCGCACTGCTTCGAGCGAGATGCCGAGCGACTCGAGGGCCTTGGCGGCGACGCCCTCGCCCTCGTGGATCAGTCCGAGCAGGATGTGCTCGGTGCCGATGTAGTTGTGATTGAGGAGGCGCGCCTCCTCCTGAGCCAGCACGACCACCCGACGGGCTCGGTCGGTGAAGCGTTCGAACACGTTGCTGCCTCCCAGAAATGGTGTGAGATCAGTGTAACGCCGGGGGACGACATCGAGTTCCCGGGTTCCCGCTGCACCGTCGGCCGGACCGGCCGTTCTCACAGGTTTTCGGCGAGATCCGAGCCCATCTGCTGGACGCAGCGTGGTGGCACGACCGATGTCACGTCACCCATCCGGACCTCCGCATGGGGTCCTCGGGCCCGAGCCGGGTATCTTCGTCTCCGTGGCCGGAACCAACCCCCTGCAGGTCATGCCCTCGATGGCCGGCGATCTCGCCCGGGTCGAGGCGCAGCTCCTCGAGTCCGTCAGCTCGCCCAACCGCTTCCTGACCGAGATCTCGAGCCACCTCATCGCGGCCGGGGGCAAGCGGGTCCGCCCCGGTTTCACCATCGCCGCAGCGGCCACGGCGCTCGCGGTCGATGCACCCGCTTCCGACGAGGCCATCACCGGCGGCGTCGCCGTCGAGCTCGTCCACCTCGGTTCGCTCTACCACGACGACGTCATGGACGAGGCCGAGGTCCGCCGCACCGTCGACAGCGTCAACGCCCGCTGGGGCAACCTCAAGGCCATCCTCGCAGGTGACTTCCTGCTGGCACGGGCATCCGAGCTCGCTGCGGCACTCGGCGTCGAGGTCGCAGGACTGCTCGCCAACACGATCGGACGGCTCTGCGAGGGCCAGCTGCTCGAGCTGCAGCACTCCTTCGACCTGGAGCGCTCCGAAGAGCTGTACCTCCGGTCCATCGACGGCAAGACCGCGTCGCTGCTCGCCGCGAGCTGCCGCATCGGCGGCATCGTGGCTGACCTGCCCCGACCCCACATCGAGGCGCTGACGACGTTCGGCTACAGCTACGGCATGGCCTTCCAGATCGTCGACGACGTGCTCGACCTGGTCTCGAGCGAAGCCGAGATGGGCAAGCCGACCGGCCACGACATGGAAGAGGGCGTCTACACCCTCCCCGTGCTGTACTCCCTCGACGGATCGAGCGGCGACGAGCTGCGCTCGCTGCTCGGCGGTCCCGTCGAACCCGATGCGCGCGACCATGCCGCGGCGCTGGTGCGCGGCGGCGACGGCATCGAGCGAGCGATCGCCAGGGCGTCCGAGTACGCGGACACCGGGCGTCGTGCGCTCGCCGAGCTGCCCGACAGCCCCGGCGTCGTCGGCCTGTCGGCCGCGGCGGACTACCTGCTCGACAGCGTCGAGGCCGCCGCAGCCGTCTGAGGACGGTCCGGCGAGCGGCCCCACCGCTCGCTCACATCAGGCGGGACGACTCCGACACCGTGTGCTGGTGCAGCTCGGTCCCCGTGACCGCGAGCCCGCCCATGCCGACGAGGAAGGTCGCCATGTGGTCGGTGCCCATGTGCTCGCCCATCGCCTCGGGGTTGTCCCACTCCTCGTAGACCCGGAACACGCCCGGAGCGGACGGGTCGGCGTAGAAGCCGTAGGTGAGGTTGCCGGGCTCGGCGTTGGTGGCCTCGACCAGCGGGGCGATGAGCTCGACCATGGCGTCGTGGTCGGAGGCTTCGACGGAGATGATTCCGGAGACGATCAGCATGGGCCGCATGGTACCTGCCCCTCGCGGCACCGGTGCCCGTGGTCACACAAC
>JAFAFN010000372.1 GCA_023423475.1 Actinomycetes bacterium
GACCCGGTGAACCAGCGGCGGCTCGGCGACTTCGAGCTGCTCGACCGCGACGAGCGGAACCGCGAGTGCGACCTCGAACCCGACTTCGCGTCGTCGCTCGGGTTCTCCGAGGGCGGCATGTCGGCCAAGGTCGGCATGAAGTTCGGCGCCGGTCTCAAGATTCCGCTCGGGCTGCAGGTCGGCGGCAAGCTCTCCGGCGCCTGGCAGCGCCTGCTGAACGACCCGAACGCCGGCTTCTTCGAGCTCGTCAGCGTCACCGCCGGCCCCCGGCTCAGCGCCTCGGTCGAGAGCGAGACGCGCTCGCTGCAACGTCGCAACGCTGATTCGCACCAGCGTCTCGAGCTGTTCACCACCGGAAAGGTCGGTGGCAGCACCTTCGAACGCATCTCGACGGGTCTCGGACTCCCCCCGAAGATGCTCGGCAACCAGCTCGTCGCGTTCGACTTCATGGCGGGCAACCTGCCGCTGCTGTCGCTGCACGAGCCGGTCAGAGCGGGCTCGGGTCACACCGTCGACGTCACCGTCGACGGCGAGGCGGTCGACGGCACCGCCGAGGTCGTGCCCGGCGACGTGCTCGCGGTGTCCAGCGCGCTCGAACGCCCGTCCGACGGTCCGGAGCCGCAGCTCGAGGGGGCTGGTGTCTGGCTCGAGCGCAGCGTCGGCTACGACGAGATCGAGGAGTTCACCCTCACGGCGTCCGGGCTCACCCTCGAGGGGCAGCTCACCATCACGCCGCAGCTGTGCGACACCATCGGCAACGACGAGACCGACCTGGTGCTCCTGGGTGAGACCCTGTTCGCCGGCGGCACCGGCACAGGGGGGTCGGTGTACGTCCCGGCCTACGGCGGAGCGATCCCGATCCGCTGCCTCGAACCCGCGATCGAGTTCGACCGCGAGTCGGTGTCGTTCGGGCCCGACCAGGTCACCTTCCCTGCCACCGTGCACCTGCAGGGCGACCTGCTGGCCGGTGAGCAGTGGCGGATCGACGGCGACACCGTGCCGTCCTGGCTCACGGCGAACCCGACCGAAGGCTGGTTCCGCGCCGGTGAGCAGAGCGACTCCGTCCCGGTCGGCATGAACGTGGACTGCGCCAACGTCGCTCCCCGACGCGAGGTCAGCGCCACCATCCGCGCACGCGTCGACACCGAGCTGGTCGACGATCCGCTCACCGCCGAGCTGCTCGTCGAGGCCGACTGTCGTCGCACCAGCCTGGACCTGGACCCGACGGTCATCGAGGCGCCCGGGTCGGGCGGCACCTACACGGTGGCCGTCGACACCTTCGGGCCCTACGTCGTCTACTGGGAGGCCGCCGGCCAGAGCGGGATCTACAACTCGGGGCGGACGAGCTCTTCGTTCCAGATCGACGTGCCCGCGAAGGGGCCCTCGTGCTTCCCCACGAGCACCTCGTACCAGGTCCTGCTGCGCACCGAACCCCGCGTCGAAGGCGACACCACGGCCCGAGGCAGCGCAGAGGTGACCGTCAACCAGGGCCCCGGGCCGAAGTCGCCCAACTGCAAGCCGCCGCCACGCGGCGGCGGGTGGGGTGACCCGCACATCGTGACCTTCGACGGTGCGCGCTACGACGCCCAGACCTTCGGTGAGTACTGGTACGTGCTGCCCCTCGAGGACGGGCCCGACGTCGAGGTGCAGACGCGCCACGAAGCCTGGCACCAGACCGGATCGGGCACGACGATCATCACCGGCATGGCCGCGCGCATCGGCGGGCACACCGTCGAGATCACGACCAGGGGATCGGCCGCGCCGCAGACGATGGTGATGGTCGACGGCCGCACCGTCGACCTGGCCGAGGGATCGACCCTCCAGATCGCCGCAGGCCTGACCATCGGGATGGCCGACGGCCGCTGGTTCGTCGAGTCGCCCGACGTGAGCATCGACGTGGTCCGCTGGGACAACGAGGACATCCTCAACGTCTGGGTCTCGATGCCCGAGGGCTCCCAGGTCGCCGGTCTGCTCGGCACGCCCGACGGCGACCCGCTCGACGACCTCCGCACCCGTGACGGCGAGAGCTTCACGCTGCGCCAGGTGCGTCTGCACGGCGAGGAGCTGCTCGACCTGTCGTCGTCGTGGCGGGTCACCGAGCGCTCCGACTCGCTCTTCACCGAGTCCTACGCCGGCTTCGACGACCCCGTGTCGCTCTTCGACGTGGAGATGCTCGACGAGCACCGCGCTGCGGCGCAGGCGTACCTCGACGGCATCGACGTCGTCTGCGACGTGCCCCAGGGTGATGACCACGACTACGTCGTCGACTCGATCGCGGTCGAACGTCTCGCGGGTACTCCTGCCGCGCTGCAAGCCCTCAGCACCTGCACCTACAGCGTCACCGGACGAGCGGCCTCGCAGCTGCCGACGGGGGCGGTCGTCGGTGTCGAGGGGCTGTCGATCCGGCTGACGTCGGACCGCCTGGCCGAGTGCGAGGTCGTCACCGGCTGGAACGGCTCGTTCACCTGCACGATGACGGCGAAGGCGCCCGGAGACCTGCCCGCCGAAGGTGGTGCGCCCTTCGAGGTCGACCTCCGAGCGGCGTGGCCCGGTCGGAGCGGCTCCGTGCTCGAGACCACCGTCGAGTTCGACGAGCTGGCACCGATGGGCGGCGCACCGCTCGGTCGGTCCGTCGAGCTCGACGTCGACGCGGACGAGCTGGTCCGTGCCGACATCACCGGCTCGTTCATCGCCGATCTCGACGGCGAGGGCGCGGCACCCGTCGCCGGCCCGGTGCCGTTGAGGGTCCGCGGCCTGGATGCTGACGGAGTGCGGCTCGTCGAGCTGCGCGAGCGGGTGACCCCTGCGGCCGACGGCAGCTTCTCGCTGAGCCGCCACCTGCCGGGCGGGGTCACGACCGTCGAGCTGGTCGCCGAGGTCGGCACCGTGAGTGCCGATCACCCGACGACGACCGCGTCGGTCGAGCCGGGAGCGAACGAGATCAGCTTCGTGGTCGACCACCGTCCGCCGCTCGCCGAGATCTCCGGCACGCTGACCGGCCCTGCCGGTCCGCTCGGCGAGACCTACATCCGGGTCGTGCCGACGCCGGCGCCGGGTGAGCCCGGACTGTCCGCGACCTCGGTGCGCGTCGTGCCCGCGTCGGGCGGCGCCTACCGGGCGGTCGTCGTGCTGCCCGAGGCGGCGGTCGGCTACACCGCGACCGCACAGGTCGGTGTGGCCACCTCGGACCACCGCAGCGTGGTGCGCGACTCGTTGCAGCCCGGCCTCAACGCGGCCGAGCTCTCGGTGCACCACGACCCGCCGGTGCTGCGGGCGTCGGGTCGCATGACCGGCGCCGCCGGGGCACCGATCACCACGGGGACCGTTGTCACCGTCAACGCCTTCGACCCGTCCGACGAGCTGCTGCGCCGCAGCACCGTCGTGGTGACACCCGACGGCAACGGTGACTACTCCTTCGACCACGTCCTGCCGGTGGCGACCACCCACGTCGTGCTGGTCGCCGACGTCGGGGTGATCTCTGCGGACGATCCGACGATCGAGCTCACCGGCCTGTCCGCCGGCGTGCAGGCCCGGACGTTCGACGTCGACTACGACCCGCCGCGCATCGCGGCGAGCGGTGTCCTGCTCGACGGCGCGGGCGTGCCCCGTCCGGCGACCGGAGTCAGGCTGCACTCCTTCGACGCAGACGGCGACGCGCTCGCCGTTCGCAACCTCACCGCCCATCCGGCGGCGGTGACCGGCGCCTACACGCTGCCGGCTGCCCAGGTGCCGTCGGGGACCGTGCGGGCCGAGCTCGAGTACCTGATCGGTGCGATCCCCGCGGACCACGTCCGCCTGACGATCGATCCGGTCCTCGAGGGTCTCAACGAGCGTGTCTTCGACATCGACCAGCGCTCGACGAGCGTGCTGGTCGAGGGCTCGCTGCGGACCAACGGTGGGGTCGCACTCGGCGCCACCACGGTCAGGATGACCGCGTTCGAGGGCGACACCGAGCTGGGCCACTGGGACCACTACGTGCTGCCCTCGTTGCTCGGTGGACAGTTCGGCTTGCGGAGGGAGGTCCCCAGAGCTGCCACCCGGGTGGTACTCGAGGCCCGTGTCGGCGTCACGCCGACCGACTGGGTGCGTCAGGAGTACACCGATCTGCGCGTCGGTCCGAACCAGGTCCGCTTCGACGTCGAGTACCTCTCCACCTGGATCGACATCGACGGCGAGATGGTCGGCATCGACACGGCGACCGGTGTGCACGGACCGCTGACCGGTGACCGCTTCGTGGCGCTGCGTGCGCTGGATGCGGACGGCGATGAGGTCTACACCGACGGCGCCACGGTGCGACCGAATCCGGTCGACGGCTCGTACACGCTGTCGATCCGGGTGCCCCGCTCCACCGCTTCGGTCGTGGCGACCGCTCACGTCGGCATCGTGCCGAACGAGTACCCGGAGGTCCCCGCCACGGTGACCGTGGGCGTGCGCAACCGCGTCGACCTGTACGTCGACTACCGCCCGACCGTCCTGGTCACCTCCGGAACGATCCGCGTGGGAGGGGTGCCCTACTCCGGCCCCGTCGACGTGGCCGTCACGGAACGCACCGGTGGTGACGTCGTGACGACGCGCACGACGACGGCCACCGCCGCCTCGAACGGGGCCTACTCGGCCGAGCACATCGCGCGACTCGTGTCGGACAACGCCAGGGTCACGGTCACACCGCGGTTCGCGTCGGGTGCCGCTCGATCCGTCGACGTCGCCGAGCTCAACGGTGGACGCCAGGCCGTGCCGATCACCATCAACTCGAACGACACGGTGCTCGAGGTCTCGGGCCACCTGCAGCACTTCGGGCAGGCGGCGACGTCCGGACGCTTCGAGGTGCTCACCTGGAACGCCGCCAACCAGCAGATCGAGCTCGAGGAGGGCGGCTACTTCGTCGACGTCGTGCCGAACGGGCCGAACGGCGCCTACACGGTCCAGATCCCGCTGCGGGCCGACGTGGCGTCCGCCGTGCTGCGGACCGAGCTGCCCGAGCCCGGCGTCGGACCGATCCCGATCGCGTCGCACAGCTTCACCGTGCGGCCCAACCAGGTGAGCACGGCGACCTGGAACACCAACGGTGCCTGGGTCGAGCTCGACCTGACCTTGCGTGACGACGGAGTGCCGTACACGGGTGACGTGCAGTCCCGGATCCACGCGTACGGCGAGGACGGGACCGTGCTGGACCTCCAGGGGCCGGTGTACCTGTCACCCGACGGACAGGGCACGGCGGCTGCGTTCGTGTCGTTCCCGTCGGTGGGGACCTCGGGTGTGGTCCCCGACCGCGTCGACGTCGAGCTGTTCGGCTACGGCGACGGCGACCGGACCCGGACCCACGTGGTGCACCTCGATCGGGGTGCGTCGATCTACCGCCAGTCCCTCACGATGGAGCTCGCGACCGAGCCCCGTCAGATCACGGTGTACGGGCCCGCGTACGACGGCACGACCCTGACCGTCACCCCGTACTGGATCCCCGGACAGGGCACGACGCTGGTCGAGCGTGACTCGGCGACGTCGCACGAGGTGCAGGCCGAGGAGTGGAACGGGTTCGAGGCGACCGTGACCATCGACGTCCCGGTCTCGGCGACGCACCTGGGTGTGCGCATCGAGCAGTGGGACGTCGAGCGGATCGTCGAGCTGTCCGACGACGACCCGGTGTACTTCTCGATCCCCGTCGGTGGTGAGGAGCTGGTCGTCCGCGGCACGGCGACGGTCACCGGCGGGTTCGGTTGCGGCCCCTACGCAGGTCGAGCGGTGCCGTTCCGCCTCAGCGTCTTCGGGGTGCTCGATGGCGACGAGAGCGGCTGGACGTCGGCCTACATGGTCGACGACCAGGCATGGGTCGTCCCGAACGAGGACGGCACCTGGACCTACCGCACGTGGCTCAACGGCACGGACACGATCGCCGCATGGGTCGAGGCGCAGTCGCCGGCGATCGACACCGTCGGCTCGGCCTACCAGCAGGTCTTCGTGAACCCCGATGCGTACTCGGACGCCCAGATCGAGCTCGCGGCGTGGTGCAACGTCTGGTGAGTCGCGACCGGGCGTGACGCCCACCGGGTCCCGCCCGACCCGGTGGGCGTCACCGCTACCGGCTCGTCGGGGACCGAGCGCCGGGCGGGGGGTCCGAGGTCTACGATCCGTTCTGGATTCGGCCAAGGGGGACCACATGACCGACGACACCGGCGCGACCATCGAGGACCGCTACTCCGAGGACCGCACCTTCACGCCCTCCGCGGAGTTCGTGGCGCAGGCGAACGTGTCCGACCCGGCGATCTACGAACGTGCCGCGGCAGATCCCGCTGCCTTCTGGGCCGAGCAGGCGCGTTCCCTGCTCACCTGGGACCGCGACTTCGACACCGCGCTCGAGTGGAACCTGCCGGACGCGAAGTGGTTCGTCGGCGGTCAGCTGAACGTGTCGTACAACTGCGTCGATCGCCACGTCGAGGCCGGCCTCGGCGAGCGTGTCGCGCTGCACTGGGAGGGCGAGCCCGGCGACACCCGCACGATCACCTACGCGGAGCTGCTCGACGACGTGTCGCGCTTCGCCAACGTGCTGAAGGGCCTCGGCGTCGAACAGGGCGACCGCATCTGCATCTACATGCCGATGATCCCCGAGACCGTCGTCGCGATGCTGGCCTGCACCAGGATCGGCGTGGCCCACACGCTGGTGTTCGGCGGGTTCAGCCCCGACTCGCTCATCGATCGCATCAACGACGCCGGCGCGGTCGTCGCCGTCACCGCGGATGCCGGCTATCGCCGCGGTGCCCCGTCCGCGCTCAAGACCAACCTCGACGTAGCCGCGGTCGAC
>JAFAFN010000391.1 GCA_023423475.1 Actinomycetes bacterium
CGAGGGCGAGTCGCGGGTCTGCGTCGCAGCGCTCGAGTCGCCCCATGGGCTCCGCACGATCGTGCCGGTCGGCGCGGCCCTGCCGCTCGACGTCGGTTCCGCCGGCCGGGTGCTGCTCGGCGAGGCCACCCGCACCGGCTGGTGCCAGACCATCGGGGAACGTGAGCCGGGAGTGGCCTCGGTGTCGGCTCCGGTGGTGGGCCTCGACGGCGAGGTCGTCGCCGCGGTCAGCGTCTCGGGCCCGATCGACCGCCTCGGCAAGCAGCCGGGCAAGGGGCACGGCGACGCCGTGCTGGCAGCGGCAGCGGCCATCGAGGCGGTGCTGCGGCCGGGCTGACCGCCACTCGCCGACGACCGCCAGCCCGCGACGACCTCACTCCTCGTCGAGGTCGTCGTCGATGCCCGTGTTGTCGTCGACGCGGAGGTCGCGGCGAGCGGCCTTGCGCTTGGAGCGCTGGTTCTTCTGCTTGCGCTGCTCGCGTCCCCGCACCTCGAGCCCGTCCTCGAGGTCGTCGAGCTCGGCGGCGAGCTCGCGCCACAGCGAGACCCGCTCGGCGGTGAGGTCGCCGCGTTCGACCGCGTCGATGATCCCGCAGCCGGGCTCGTCCACATGGCTGCAGTCGCCGAAGCGGCACTGCTGGGCGAACGGCGAGAGGTCCTCGAACGCGTGCTCGAGTCCGGCGTCGGCCGACCAGAGCCCGACGCCACGGATGCCCGGGGTGTCGATCAGCAGCGCGCCGTCGGACAGCTCGATGATCTGTCCTGCGGTGGTCGTGTGACGGCCACGACCGTCGTGCTCGCGCACCTCTGCGACCAGCTGGACGTGGTGGCCGGCGAGCGCGTTCACGAGGGTCGACTTGCCCGCACCCGACGCACCGAGCAGCGCGATCACGTGGCCGGGGCCGTGGTCGGAGCTCAGCTCGTCCAGGCCGGCATCGCTGCGGATCGACACGACGTGCACGTCGACCCCGGGAGCGTTCTCGGTCGCCAGCGCGCGCTGCCGTGCGATCTCGTCGTCGTCGACCAGATCCGACTTGGTGAGCAGCACGACCGGCCGTGCGCCGCTCTCCCAGGCGAGCACCAGCTCGCGTGCGAGACGTGACGGGTTGACCCCGGGGTCGAGCGGCTGCAGCACGTAGACCAGGTCCATGTTCGACGCGACGGCCCGTGAGCTGAGCTCGATCTGGTCACGGGCGACGCCGGGGGAGCGACGTTCGAACACGGTGATGCGCGGCAGGATCGACTCGATGCGTCCTGCGGCCGCGTCGAGTCCACAGACGTCACCCACCACGACCCGGCGAACCGCCTTCGCAGCGATCACCAGTCGCTCGTCGCCAGGCCCGGTCGACACCGTGATGCCGCCCTTGTCGATGCGCGTCACCCGGCAGGGCACCAGGCCGTCGTGTCGATGCTCCTGCCAGGCCTCGGCCCAGTGCTCGTTCCACCCCGGCGGGCGGGAGTCGAGAGAGGTTCGCTCGGCGGGTTCGGGCATCGTCCGTTCATGCTCGCGCAGCGCGGTCACACGCGCCGATGCCATCTCGTCAGACATGGTGGCGGACCGAGTCCCGGCCGCCGGCAGACGGAGGAACGATGGAACAGCGCATGGACATCTCGCAGATCGCACCGGAGGGCTTCCGGACGGTGCTCGCCTTCAACAAGGTGGTGGCGGCCAACGTCGACCCCGTGATCTTCGAGTTGGTGAAGCTGCGGGCCTCGATGCTCAACGGCTGCGCGTACTGCGTCGACATGCACACGACCGATGCGATCGCGCACGGCGAACAGGTCCGTCGGATCGCAGCGGTGTCCGCGTGGCGGGAGTCGACCTACTTCACCCCGGCCGAACGTGCGGCGCTCGCGCTGACCGACGAGCTGACCCGACTGGGGGAGCACGGGGTCGCCGACGACACCTGGCGCGAGCTCGCCGAGCACTTCGAGCCGACCGAGGTCGCCCACCTCGTACTGGCCGCGTCGGTCATCAACGTCTGGAACCGGATCGCGATGGCGTCGCGGCTGGCGCCGGCGCCGCTCGACCCGGTCGCATGAGCCGCCGCAGCGCGAGGATGGCGTCGTGAGCGACGAGGAGCCGACGTCCGAGGAGCTGCGCGAGCGCGCCGTGGCCGTCGCCTACCGCATGCTCGGCAGCCGCTCCGAGGCCGAGGACATCGCGCAGGACACCCTCGTGAAGGTCCGTGCTGCGGTGCAGCGTGGCGTGGACGACGGCGAGCCGGTCCGCAACACTGCCGCGTTCACCACGACGGTCGCCTCTCGACTCTCGATCGACCACCTGCGCTCGGCGCGGGTGCGACGCGAGCAGTACGTCGGACCGTGGCTGCCCGAGCCGGTGCAGCCGATGGACTCCTCGGATCCCGAGGCCGCTGCCGAGCTGGGCGACTCGCTGTCGTTCGCCATGCTGGTGGTGCTCGAGGCCCTCGGGCCGGACGAGCGCGCCGCGTTCCTGCTGCACGACACCTTCGGCTACGGCTACGACGAGCTCTCCACGATCCTCGACCGATCTCCCGCAGCGTGTCGCAAGCTCGTCAGCCGGGCCCGTCAGCGCGTCGCGGAGCGGCGACCCCGGATCGCGACCGACGCGGACGAGCACCGCGTCGTGTTGGAGCGGTTCGTCGGCGCGGCGCGCGACGGCGACATGGACGAGTTGCTCGAGCTGCTCACCCCGGACTCCGTGCTGGTCGCCGACGGTGGTGCTCGGATGAAGTCGGCCCGTCACCCCATCCGCGGACGCGACCGGGTCGCCAGGTTCATGGCCTCGATCGGGCCA
Organism: Actinomycetes bacterium; assembly: GCA_023423475.1. Taxonomy (GTDB): domain Bacteria; phylum Actinomycetota; class Acidimicrobiia; order Acidimicrobiales; family Microtrichaceae; genus JAFAFN01. Next base: position 2,780 of record JAFAFN010000391.1, read on the forward strand.
CGTGTGTTCTCGCCCGGCGTCGTCGAGCTCGAGTCGACCGGTGGCGCGACGAGCCTCGTCGTGCGTGAGGACGGCGCGGTGGTCCTGGTCGGATCCTTCGAGATCGTCGACGGCTCCATCGCCGCGGTCCGTTGGGTCAGGAACCCCGACAAGCTCCGTTGGTTCGACCCCGCGTGACGGGCGGTCGACGGGCTGGTCGTACACTCGACGCCGATGACCTCGGCGGTGGAGCAGCGATCGGGTGACCCGGTTCCGGGTGCGTTGGCGGCGATCGACATCGGCACCAACTCGGTCCACATGCTCATCGCCCGGGTGGCGTCCAACGGCCGCTTCGAGGTGCTGACGCGCCAGAAGGAGATGGTCCGCCTCGGCTCCGGCCAGGGCGAGATGAAGGAGCTCGAGCCCGCGGCGATCGACCGTGGTGTCGCGGCGCTCGCCCGTTGCCGTTCGCTGGCGGACTCCTTCGAGGCCCCCGTCTTCGCCGTGGCCACCTCGGCGGTCCGAGAAGCGCTGAACGCCGAGGAGTTCCTGGCCCGGGCCCGCGACGAAGCTGGTGTCGAGGTCCAGGTCATCTCCGGCTACGAAGAGGCCCGACTCATCCAGCTGGGGGTGCTCCAGGCGCTGCCGGTCTTCGACCAGAAGCTCGCGCTGATCGACGTCGGCGGCGGATCGACCGAGGTGCTGCTCGGGTGGAAGGGGGCGGCGACCTACGCCCGCTCCATCAAGCTCGGCTCGCTGCGCATGACGCGCCGCTTCTTCCCCGACGGCGTGGTCGAGGGCGACGCCGCCGAACGGTGTCGCAGCTACGTCGCCGCCCGTCTCGCACCGCTCATGCACGAGGTCGCGGATCTCGACCACGACATCGCGGTGGCGTCGTCGGGAACCGCCGAGGCGCTCGCCGAGATGGTCTTCGCCCGTCGCGGCACGCCGACGCCGCAGTCCATGAACGCCGCGAAGATCACCAGAGCCGAGCTCGGCGAGGTCATCGACGCTCTCGCCGGTGCTCGCACGACCGAGGAGCGTCGCAAGCTGCCGGGCATCGAGGACTCACGCGCCGACATCCTGCTCGGCGGTGGCATCGTGCTCGAGCAGGTCTGCGACGCGCTCGGTGTCACCGAGCTGACCATCTCGGAGTACGCGCTGCGAGAAGGGGTGCTGCTCGACGCGCTGCACCGCCTACGTGGCGGGACGCTGCACCACCTGTCCGACCTCCGCCGCACGTCGGTGTTCCACCTGATGGAGCTCTGCGACGACGACCCGGAGCACTCGCTGCAGGTCGCCCGGCTGGCGCTCGCGCTGCACGACGCCCTCGGCGACCGGCTCGGGCTCGACGACGAGGACCGTGAGCTGCTCGAGGCCGCGGCGCTGCTGTGCAACGTCGGGCTGTTCATCTCGCACTCGAAGCACCACAAGCACAGCTACTACGTGATCCGGAACTCGGAGCACCTCATGGGCTTCACCGACAACGAGATCGAGCAGATCGCCCAGATCGCCCGCTACCACCGCAAGAGCGCACCGTCCGAGGAGAAGCACCCCGAGTTCGCCGCCCTCGACGACCACGATCGTGCACGCGTGCGGGCGCTGGCGGCGATGCTGCGTGTCGCGATCGGACTCGACCGGAACCACGACGGTGCGGTCGACACCGTCGTGGTGACCGAGGCGTCGGACGGGCTCGAGATCGTGATCGCCCCGGAGCCGGGCAGCGACGACGACCTGACCCTCGAGCAGTACTCGGCGGAGTCGCGTTGCCGCTCCCTCTCCGAGCTGCTCGACGAGCCGGTCGTCGTGCGCGTCGCGGGCTGAGCGCTACTTCTTCGCGGCGATCTGCTCGAGCAGCGCGACCATCTTCTCCTCGTTGGTCGGCTCGACGTCGTCCTCCTGGCCCTTCGACCGACGCTCGGCGAGGTGGTTCATCGGGGCGACGAGCAGGAAGTAGACCGCTGCAGCGGTGAGCACGAAGGTGATCAGCTGCGAGACGACGTTGCCCCAGGCGAAGTCGGCGCCGCCGATCTCGACCACCTTCCCCGCGAGGTTCTTGACGTCACCGGGCAGGATCAGACCGACGAGTGGGTCGACGATGCCCTCGACCACGCTGTTGACAACCGCCGTGAACGCGG
>JAFAFN010000396.1 GCA_023423475.1 Actinomycetes bacterium
TCCTGGCGCTGCACCTGGATCATGCGGAGGTAGCGCGACAGCATCTCGGACTCGGCGCCGGGCATCTGCTCGAGGCGGGTCAGATCGATGCGTGCACCTGCGACCTCGGGCTCACGACGGGTCGGCGTCTCGTGTTCGGCCTCGCCCTCGCCACCCGGGAGCAGCTGGTCGACAGGCACCCGGTAGAACCGGGCCAGTCGCTGGAGGCGCGGTACCGAGATGGCCCGCTCCCCTCGCTCGTAGGCGCCGAGCACCGATGCCTTGAACTCCTGGGTCGAGATCGCCTCGACCTCCTGGAGCGACAGTCGCTTCTGTCGACGGATGTGACGCAGCCGCTCGCCGACGGCCTTGGAGTAGTCGTCACGCACCTCGGCGTCATCGACCGCTTCGCTCGCCGGCACGTCGGTGCCCGTGTGGTCGCCGTGTGTCGTGATCATCTCGTTGGCCCTCTCTGATGCCCTGCCAGCGGGAGTCCACCCACCCCGGGAAACTGCTGGTTCATCACTCTGCGTCAACATCGGGGCGGTCTCCATGAGAAGAAGTGCCCAACTCAACACTCAGGGTGATGATTCCAGAGCCTCGCCGACGGCACCAAGACGCAGGGCGGCACTCAACGCCCCGGCGGTGATCGACGCGGTCTCGGCACGCAGCACGTTCGCCCCCAGCGCGACGGTGTCGGCGCCGTCGAGCTCGTCGTCGCTCCAGCCCCCTTCGGGCCCCACGACGATGGTCGTGTCGCTGCGCCGCAGCGGCCGTCCACCGGCGTTCGCCAGCACGGCACCCTCGGCTCGCAGCGCGGCGACCGTGGTGACGTCGTCGATCTCGGGCACCCACAAGCGACGGCACTGCGAGCACGCCTCTCGCGCCACTCGGCGCAGACGTTCGAGGTGCTTGGTGGCCCGGGCCGTGTCCCAACGGACCACCGAGTGGCGTGCCTCGACCGGCACGATGCGGTCGATGCCCAGCTCCGTCAGCTTCTGCACGACCAGTTCCGGTTTGTCGCCCTTGACCAGCGCGAACGCGACCGTGAGGCGCGGCGCCGGCGCCGCGACGTGTGCCACCTCGCCGACCGGGTCGAGCCGGGCCGAACCGTCGAAGGTCGTCGGTCGCCAACCGCCCGCGCCGTCGGTCGCGCAGATCTCGGCGCCAGGGCGGAGCCGCAGGACCCGGGACAGGTGGTGCAGGTCGGCCTCGGCGAGCGACGGGTCGTCGAGGGAGTCGACGAACACCTGCGCCGCGGCACGGCGCCACGGCGCGTCGTCGACAGCGCCGGACCCGGCGCCCCGCTCCTCGGGCACGCTCAGCCCTTGAAGGCGGTCTTGAAGCGTGAGAAGAAGCCCTCTTCGGCCGGGGCGACCTCTTCGCCGCGCACCGTCGCGTAGCTCCGGAGGAACTCCTCGGCCTCCTGGTCGAGCTTCGTGGGGATCTCGACGCCGATGCGCACCAGCAGATCGCCGCGGCCCCGACCGTCGAGTCGCGGCACGCCACGGCCCTTGAGCTTGAAGACCTTGCCGGACTGGGTGCCGCGGGGCACGACCAGGTCCTCGGCGCCATCGAGCGTCTCGAGCTCGAGGTGGGCACCGAGCGCGGCCTGCGCCATCGTGATGTCGAGCTCCTCGACCAGATCCTCGCCGTGTCGCACGAAACGGTCGTGGGACTTCACCCGGAGCCGCACGTAGAGATCGCCCGGCGCACCGCCGCGCACGCCGACGGCGCCACGTCCGGTCAGGCGGAGCGTCGAGCCCTCGTCCACTCCCGCGGGCACGTCGACGGTGTAGGTCTTCTCCTCGATGAGGCGACCGGCGCCGCTGCACACGTCGCACGGCGACTCGATGATCTGCCCCTGGCCACTGCACCGAGGACACGCCGAGGCCGACACGATCTGACCGAGCACGGTCTGGCGCACGACGCGGACCTCGCCGGCGCCGGCGCAGTCAGGACAGGTGGTCGCCGAGGTCCCCGGCTGTGCGCCCGTGGAGTCGCACGCCTCGCAGCGCACAGCGGTGCGGACCGACACGTCGCACTGGCAGCCGAACACGGCCTCGGTGAACTCGAGGATCGCCTGCGCGTCGAGGTCCTCGCCACGCGGCGGTCCCGACGGTCCACGGCCGTGTCCACCACCGCCACCGAATGGGTTGTTGCCGCCGAAGAAGGAGTCGAAGAGGTCGCCCAAGCCACCGGCACCCGAGCCGAACGGGTCGGCGAAGTCGAAGCCGTTGGAGTTGCCGAAGCGGTCGTAGCGATCCCGCTTGGCGGGGTCCGACAGGACCTCGTACGCGGCCGAGAGCTCCTTGAAGCGCGTCTCGGCGGTGTGGTCGTCGGGGTTCGCGTCGGGATGCGATTCCCGTGCGAGCTTCCGGTACGCCTTCTTGATCTCATCGGGCGTGGCGTCGCGCTCGACACCGAGGATCTCGTACAGATCGGTCACTGATCAGCCTTCGCTCAGCAGGTTGCTCAACCGCTGGCTGACGACGGCCACGGCGGAGAGGGTCTCGGGATAGTTCATTCGGGTCGGGCCCAACACCGCGATCGCGCCGGCGGGCTCGCCACCCGCCGCGTAGGGAGCGACGACGAGGGAGCAGTCCGCGAGCGGCGCGACACCGCTCTCGGAGCCGATCGACACGGCGAGGCCGCCGTCGACGAGCTCCTTGAGCAGGCTGACCACGACGAACTGCTGCTCGAGGATGCCGAGCACCGCCTCGATCGTCTCTCGTGCGTCGAACGAACCGGCGATGCGGGCTCGGCCGTCGACGAACACGTGCTGGCCCTCGGCCTCGACGGCGTCGCCGAGCGCGGTCGCCGCCGCCGTCGCCAGGTCGCCGCCGCGCACGCCCTCGGGGGCACGCCAGCCGGCCAGCGACGATGCCGTGGAACCGATCAGCTCGGCGGCGAGCACCGCGCTCGCATCGCCGAGCAGCTCGGCGTCGAGGTCGGCGGCCAGGTCGATCGTGCGCTTCAGGATCACGCCGTTGCTCATCACCATCACGGCGAGCAGGACCCGCGGTGTGAGGTCGACGAGCTGCACGGAGCGGATGGTCGACACGTCGTGGGACTCGCCGACCACGACCGCCGCGGTGCCGGTCATGTCCGACAGCAGGCGTGAGGTCTCGGCGAGCATCTGCTCGATCTCACCGTGGGCGGTGGCGAAGAACTCCTTGACCATCCGGACGCTGCCGGGGCTCATCGGACCCGGTCCGGTCAGGTTGTCGACGAAGAAGCGGTAGCCCTTCTCGGTCGGGATGCGTCCTGCGCTCGTGTGGGGCTGCACGAGGTAGCCGTCACGCTCGAGCAGCGTCATGTCGTTGCGGACCGTCGCCGAGGACACCGCGACGTCCGAGCGCGCCGACACCGTCGACGAGCCCACCGGCTGGGCCGTCTCGATGTACTGCTGGACCACCGCGCTGAGGATCGCCGCCTTGCGCTGGTCCAGTTGTCGGTCGTCGGACATTGGCACTCAGTCTACGCGAGTGCCAGCCGGTCCCCCTGATCAGCTCCGGCTCCGGCGCCGGCTCAGACGGGTCGGCCCACCTGCCGTGCGGCGATCGACCGGTAGATCGGGTCACCTGTCGCCCGTTCCTCGAGCATGGCGGCGTAGACCACCTTCGCCACGTGCGGGTCGCCGCTGGCGAATGCTGCCTCGGCCAGCCCCTCCCAGGTCGCCGGGGCACTGCGACGACGCTCGTCGATCTCGTCGGCCGAGGGCAACGAGCCACCGAAGCTCAGCATCGCCGCCGCCAACGCCTGTGCGGACCGCAGCCACAGCTCCCGGCGATCCTCCGCCTCGAGGTACGGCGCCAGCGCTCGCACCGCCCGCATGCCCGTCACCAGGTGCAGCGTGCCGAAGTGACGCGGCTCGGTGTGGCTCGCCGCCGCCAGGGCTGCGAGCTCTGCCGGGGTGTCGTCGTCGATCCGCAGCTCGGCGAGACGGGCGGCGAACCAGTCCTGGGCGGCCACGCCGTGCACGTCGAGGGCCGAGGCGGCGACGGCCTCCGGGGCGTCGACCAGGTCTCGCAGCACCTCCGCAATCGAGCGGTCGCCGTCGCCCTCGGGGCGTCGTGGCAGCGGTGTGGCGTGCGCCTCCCAGTTCTCGAGCGCGTTCGCGACCTGCGCCTCGTCGCCGGCGTCGATCGCGAGCTCCAGACGGATCGGGGCATGGAAGAACTGCGACTCGGGCGCCACCACCAGCGCCGGCAGGCGCCGTCGCACCTCTGCCTCGATCCCGTCGCGGCACATGCGGGCCACCGGTTCGTCGAGCGACACCGGCCGCTCCCGCGGGATCAGGAAGTCGCCGCGGGTCTGCCCGTCGAACCACTGCTGCAGCTCGTCGGACGTCGCGCCGAGCCGATCCGCGGCGACGAGGCTCATCGCGAGGTGGCTGATGAAGCCGCCGCGGGCGCCCGGGCGGTAGTCGAGCTCGGCATCGAGCAGCCGATGCATCGTCGCGTCGATGCCCTCGTCGGCCTCTGTTGCCTCGTGGTGTTCGGTCGTCGTGTCCATGTCGACGACCGTAGGAGTTCAAGCGAACTTGAGGTCAAGGGTCGTGGGTGACGATTCGGAATCAGTCGTCCTCGAGCGCGAATCAGTCGTCCTCGAGCACGAAGCGGGGCCCGCTCCCCCGGTCGCCCGCCTCGTCACCGGGGTTCACCAGGCGACACGTCTTCGTCGACAGGCAGCCGCAGCCGATGCAGCCGTCGAGGCGATCCCGCAGCCGCTCGATCATCGCGATCTGCGCGTCGAGCCGGGGCCGCCACGACGCCGACAGCTTCGACCAGTCCTTCTCGGTCGGCGTCCGGTCGCCCGGCAGGCTCGACATCGCCTCGGCGATCTCGTCGAGCGACAGCCCGACCTGCTGCGCCGCACGGATGAACGACACCCGCCGGATGACGGCGCGCGGGTAGCGACGCTGACCGGACTCGCTGCGCTGGCGGAGATGAGCCCGAGCTCCTCGTAGTAGCGCAGGGCCGACGGCGCCACACCGGTGCGCTCGCTCACCGCACCGATCGAGAGCACGTGGTCCATCGCGCTGCTCAGTCGTCGAGCTTGAGCGCAGAGGTGAACGCCTCGGACGGCACCTCGACGCTGCCCAGGCTCTTCATGCGCTTCTTGCCCTTCTTCTGCTTCTCGAGCAGCTTGCGCTTGCGGGACACGTCACCGCCGTAGAGCTTCGCCGTGACGTCCTTGCGGTACGCCTTGATCGTCTGACGACTCAG
>JAFAFN010000399.1 GCA_023423475.1 Actinomycetes bacterium
CTGCTCGCAGACCGCCTCGACCTGGGCGTCCTCGTCGGCGCAGCGGACCAGGCGGGGACGTGGCCCGGAGGTGATCTGGCTGCGGAGCCGGGTGCTGAACCCCTCTGGCGCCTCGTCACCGATCGCGTTCGAGACGTCGAGGATCGGCTGGCTCGAGCGGTAGTTGTCCTCGAGCAGCACCGTGGAGATGCCGGGGAAGGTGTCGTGGACGTCGAGCAGGTGGCGTGGACTCGCACCCCGGAAGCCGTAGACGGCCTGCGAGTCGTCGCCGACCACGGTGAGTCGGGGGTCGCCGTGTCGGAGCGCCGCGAGCACGTCGACCTGCAGTGCGTTGACGTCCTGGTACTCGTCGACGCAGATGTGGTCGAACTGGCCGGTGAGCAGTGCGCCGACCCGCTCGTCCCGCGCTGCGGCACGCCAGTAGAGCAGCAGGTCGTCGAAGTCGAGCAGCCCGAGTGTCCGCTTGCGCGCGACGTAGCCCCGGCAGATCTCGGCGATCGGCTCGACCTGGTCACCGCACCACGGGGCGATGTCCTCGACCACCTCGCTCAGGGGGCGGCCGGTGTTCACCGAGCGCGAGTAGAGGTCGAGCAGCGTGGCCTTGCGGGGGAAGCGGCGCCCGGTGCGTGGCTCGATCGAGAGGTCCTGTCGCACGAGGTCGACCAGGTCGGCGGCATCGGACGCATCGAGCACCGAGAAGCCCTCGGCCAGACCGAGCGATGCGGCGTGGGCGCGCAGCGTGCGGTGCGCCACCGAGTGGAACGTGCCCCCGACGACCCTCCCGGGAGCCCGCTCCGAGTGCTCACCGAGCAGCGCCCTGGTCCTGGCGACCATCTCTCGTGCGGCCCGGCGCGTGAACGTGAGCAGCATGATGCGCTCGGCCGGGGTGCCGGTGGCGACCAGCCACGCCACACGTGAGGTGAGGGTGGTCGTCTTGCCCGTACCCGCTCCGGCGAGGATGCGCAGGGCGCCGTCGTCGAAGGTGGCGGCGGCCCGCTGCCGCTCGTTGAGGCGGTCGAGCAGGGCGTCCGTGGAGGGGAACATGTGTTCGACCCTAGTGCGGCGGGCACGGCCTCGCGGGTTTCGCCGCACCGGCCCCTGGGTACCGGCGCGTGCCGATGACGACCCGGGTGGTCGACCAGCGAGTCCCACCCCCGAGCCAGGAGCAGCACACGATGACCACCACCGACACCGAGATCATCCGCCACGACGACGGTTCGCTCACGGTGCCGGTCGCACCCGATCGCCACGACCTCGAGTCGGACGATCCGCCGACCGGCGGGCCCACCTCGATGACGCTCAAGCCCGGCGAGGGTGGCTACGACGAAGCGCTCGCCGAGTGGGACCTGCAGCAGGACCCCGACCGCGGCGCGGCGGTGTCGACGGCGTCGGGCCGCGAAGAGGCCATGACGATCGTGCACGCGGTCGGCGCCGACCACGAGGACGTCGACGACGCCGTCGACGCGCTGCACGACCCGGAGGCCAGCGCCGAGGCGCTGCGCCACGTGCTGGTGGGTGGCGTGCCGTCGGTCGACGCGTTCGCCGCCGAGGTCGCCGAGGCCGAGGGCGGCGACCCGATCCCCGCCCACCAGGTCACCAAGATCATCGGAGAGGTGCTCGCCGAGATCGATTCATGAGCTCCGGTAGGGTCGGTCCCACAGGGGGATCGACATGCACCAGCACCACCGGCGCGCGGCCGAGTACAGCGGATCAGTTCGGACGGGACGGGCTGCCACGAGGCGCCTCGGACTGGCCGTCGTGGCACTCGTCGCGGTGGTCGCCGCGTCGTGCAACGACGACGGTCGTTCGTCGGGCAACTCGCCCAGCCTCGATCCGGACTCGACCGCGGTGGCGCAGGTCGACGTCGAGGTCAAGGGCGACCCCGACGGCGACCGCGTCGCCACGATCCGCCGCACCGAGGACGGCGTCGCGCACATCACCGGCGACAGCATCGAGTCGGTCTCGTTCGGTCAGGGGTGGGCCAGCGGAGAGGACCGCACCTGCGACCTCGCGGATCAGGTTCTGCGGATCAACGGCGAACGAGCCAGGTGGTTCGGTGCCGGTGAGGACGACGAGCACCTGAACTCGGACGTCGCGTGGCGGGCGATCGGCATCCGCCAGATCGCCGAGGAGGACTGGGACGTCGCCGACGACGACGTGCGTGACGCCCTCACCGCGTACACCGACGGGTGGAACGCGCACCTACGAGAGGTCGGCACCGACGGTATCCACGAGTGGTGTGCGGGCGAGAACTGGGTCCGCGAGCTCGAGCCCGTCGAGGTCTACGCCTATGCCCGCTCGATCGCCCTGCTCGCGTCGAGCGGCGCGGTCTCGTCGCTGATCGCCACCGCCCAGCCGCCGGCGCCCAGCGACGCGCCGACCGAGGAGACCGCCTCGGCGCCCGACGAGCCGATCGAACCGGTCACCGCGTCGAACGGTTGGGCGATCGGCTCGGAACGCTCTGCCGACGGCGGCGGCATGCTCGTGGCCAATCCGCACTTCCCTTGGGAGGGTCAGCTCCGCTTCTGGGAGGTCCACCTGACCGTGCCGGGTGAGGCCGACATCTACGGAGCACAGCTCTCGGGCCTGCCTGGTGTGGGCATCGGCTTCAACGACCAGTTCGGCTGGACCCACACCGTCTCGGACGGCTCGCGCTTCACCGCCTACACGCTCGACCTCGTCGAGGGCTCCCCCACCACCTACCGCTACGGGGACGAGGAACGCGAGATGACCTCCGAGGACGTCGTGATCGAGGTGCTGGGCGACGACGGCACGATCGAGGAACGGACCCGGACGATGTGGCGCAGCCACTACGGGCCGATCCTCGACTTCCCCGGGGTCGGGTGGTCCGAGGACCAGACGATCACCTTCCGTGACGCCAACATCGACAACGACGAGTTCATCTCGCAGTACGTCGGCATGGTCAGCGCGAAGGACCTCGACGACGTCATCGAGCTGAACGAGCGCTTCACCGGACTCCCCCTGTTCAACACCGTGGCCACCTCGGCCGACGGACGGGCCTGGTACGCGGACACCTCGGCGACGCCGAAGCTGTCCGACGAGGCCGAGGCGGCCTACCTCGATGCCCTCGAGAACGACGCGATGACCGGCATCGCCGCCGACAACGGCGCGGTCCTGCTCGACGGCTCCGACCCGCTCTTCGAGTGGCAGGACGTCGCGGGAGCGAGGGACCCCGGCCTGGTCCCGTTCTCCGAGATGCCCCAGACCGAGCGGACCGACTACGTGTTCAACGCGAACGACTCGTTCTGGATGCCGCACGCCACGCAGATGCTCGAAGGCGACTACTCACGCCTGCACGGCGCGCAGCGCACGGCCAGGTCCCCTCGCACCCGCGAGAACGCGACCGTGCTCGACGACGCCACGGCGTCGGGCGCCTCGGGCGCCGACGGCCGCTTCGACCTCGACGAGCTGGCCGACGCCGCGCTCGCGAACCGCGGCTACATGGCCCGCTCGCTGCTGGACGACGTCGTCGAACGATGCACCGCCACGACCTCGGTCGACGTCGAGGAGCTCGCCCCCGAACCGGCCACCGACGACGCCCCCGCCATCGGCGGTCTGCCTGCCGCCACGGTGGACCTGACCGAGGCGTGCTCGGTGCTGTCGGGCTGGGACGGTGTCTACGACGTCGATCGCTCGGGCGCGGCGCTGTGGCGCGAGTTCCTCGCCGGCTTCGACTGGTCCGACCTGACCGAGGCCGGGCCGCTGTTCGCGGTCGACTTCGACCCCGGCGACCCGCTCGGCACGCCGTCGGGTCTCGCGGCAGCACCCGAGGACGGCGCCGACCCGGTGCTGGTCTCGCTCGCTCGTGCCGTGCAGACGCTCGAGGCCGCAGGTGTTCCGCTCGACGTGCCCCTCGGCGAGGTGCAGCAGGCCGACCGCGGCACCGCGATGGTGCCGATCCATGGCGGCGACGGCATCGACGGCACCACGAACGTCGTGGGGTGGGGTGTCGGGTGGGACACCCTCGACCCCGCGCTGACCTCGCTGGAGCGGGTCCCCTTCACCACGGAGTCCGAGATCGCGATCACCACCGGCGACGAGACCGACGAGACCGTCGGGTACCGCATCAACAACGGCACGTCGTTCCTGATGGCGCTCGAGTTCACCGACGACGGACCCCGGGCACGCTCGTTCCTCACCTACGGGAACACCGCGGACCGCACGTCGCCCGCGTACGCCGAGGCGACCCATCGCTTCTCGGACAAGGACTGGAAGGACGTGCGCTTCACCGAGTCCGATGTCGCGGGAGCGACCACCTCGACCGTCGAGGTACGCGGCTGATGTCATCGCGGGTGCCCCGACGTGTGCTCGTCGCGCTCGCCGCGCTGCTCGTGACCGCGACGAGCTGCACCGGCGGCGACGGCGACGCCGGGTCCGATGCCGCGCCCACCTCCACCGAACCGGCGGCGGACTGCACGCCGGCCCGTTCCCCCGACGAACCCGAGCCGGGTGCGTCGACGACGGCGACGTTCGACGTCGACGGCACGACCCGCACCTACCTGATCGCGGTGCCCGAGGACGACGACGGGTCGACCGCGCTGCCGCTGGTGCTCAACTTCCACGGATGGGCCGGATCGGCCGAGGACCAAGAGCGCAACACCGGCCTCGCCGAGCTCGGCACCGCCCGCGGCTTCGTCGTCGTGACGCCCGAGGCGACCGGCGACCCGAGGGAATGGAACATGTTCGACGACCCAAAGCGGACGCCGGACTTCGACCACGTGGATGCCCTCGTCGCCTCGCTGCTCGAGACCCGCTGCATCGACGAGTCCCGCGTGTTCGCTGTCGGTCACTCCAACGGCGCGGCGTTCACCGGGTTCCTCGGCTGCCGCGAGCCCTACCGCTTCGCCGCGATCGCGATGGTGGCCGCGACGATCCCGTCGACCTGCCCCGACGGCGTCACCCCGTCGGTGCTGGTCGTCAGCGGTGACGCGGATCCACAGGTGCCCTACGACGGTGGCTCGGTCGGTGGAGGCCCGACGCAGATCCCGGGCGCGGTCGACACCGTCGCCGCTTACCGGGAGCGCTACGGCTGCAGCGCCGAGCCGGCGACGTCGGAGCCGGTCCCCGGTGTGCGTTCCGAGCGATCCTCGGACTGCACCTCGGGGGCGATCATCGGCTTCGACACCGTGGAGGGCGGCACCCATCCGTGGCCGGGCGGCGAGGCCGCGCAGGCCGACCCGTCGAACTCCCAGGCCGGCAGGGACTACGACGCCACCGGCGCGATCCTCGAGTTCTTCGAATCGGTGCCACCGCAGACCTGAACAGGTCAGATGGCGTCGTGGCGCTGCAGCCACTGGAACGCCACCCAGCCCGGCACCGTCGGCAACCAGAAGGTGACCGTCCGGTACAGCAGGGCTGCGGGCAGCGCCGCGTCCGATGGCACACCCACGGCGCTCAGACCGGCGATGAGCGCGGCCTCGACCGCGCCGATGCCGCCGGGGGTCGGCGCGACCGAACCCAGGAGCCCGGCACCCAGGTAGACCACGACGGCCGCGGCGAAGGGGATGTCGGCCCCGTAGGCCTTCACTGCGGCGTAGAGCGTCACGGCGTAGGCGAACGAGGTGAGCAGGCTGCCGAACACACCCGTCAGCAGACGGCGCGGATCGCGCACCGCGGCGAGCAGCTGCGGGACGGTGTTCTCCCAGGTCGGACGGAGTCGGGCGA
>JAFAFN010000472.1 GCA_023423475.1 Actinomycetes bacterium
GCTCGAAGCCGGTGACGGTGGATCGCTGGTCGCTGCTCGTCGCGCAACCGCACTCGCTCCTGCTCGGCGGCGACTGGCTCTCGGCCGTGGCGCGGCGACAGGGCACACCCGCTGACGTCGCGGTCGACGCCGCGAGCGTCGATCGGGCGACCGCCTCGATCGCCGCGGCGGCGGACTCGGTGGCCGCGGCCTACGAGACCTCGGTCGCCGCACTGGACCGTGGCGATCCCGAGCTCACCGAGCAGGCCGACTCGGCGACGCGCGCCGCGGTGGTCACCGCCCGCACCGACACCGTCGCGATGCTGACCGACGACGGATGGCGCAGCGAGCTGTCGGACCGACAGGTGTTCGCGGTGCTGTGGTCCCTCCAGTGGGTGGAGCTGCTCGAAGGTCTGCGCCTCGAGGTCCGCGATGAGCTCGCCGAGGTCGGCGAGGCGGTCGCACGCTCGTGGTGGCGCTGAGTCCCCTGACCGGCAGGTGCTCGACGCTCAGCCCGAGGCGAGATGCGCGACACCGGCGCGCGACGTGCGGAAGCTCATGTAGGTGTTCGAACCCCCGGTGACGCTCATCACGACCAACCCGCGGTGTTCGAGGTGCTGAAGACCTTCCTCGACCAGCCACTCGACCTCTCGCCACATCGTGTGCGGCAGGCCGGCGAAGTGGCCCGAGCCGGTCGGGTCGTAGGGCTTGAGGATCGCCGGGGTCGACATGACCTGGCCCTCTCCCGGCGCCCCCGGCCCGAAGGTGCCCCGCAGCAGCTCGTCCGCGAGCTCGTCGAGCGTCAGCGCCGCGAGCCGAGCCGCGGTGGCCGAGAGCTCGGCCTCCGGCCCACCGCCGTCCGGGTCGTCCTTCCGTCCGAAGATTCCCATGCCGGGAACGTAGCGCCGGTGACGGTCGGCGCAGGGCGTGTCAGCTCGCTGCGAGCAGGTCCGCGCAGAACGACGTCACCGCACGCGTGAACCGCTGCGGGGCCTCCCACGGCACGAAGTGGCCCACGTCGCGCAACAGGTACGGCCCGACGTGGTTGGGCAGGACGATCGCTGCCATGCGGTCCCAGTCCGCGCTGATGACGTGGTCCGACGGGCCGAACAGCAGCAGCGACAGCAGCTCGGGGTTCTTCGCGATCATCGACCGCCCGCTGCGCGCCGCGGGGTCGAACACCGACTCGTAGCAGCCGAAGCTCGCCCGCAGCTTCGCCGCGTCGCCGAACGGCTCGGCGTGGAAGGCGACCGCATCGTCGTCGAAGGCGCCGGGGTGCGCCCAGAACCGCGACGTGTAGAAGGGCGCGATGTAGTGACGACGCGCCGACTCGGTCGGCAGCTCCGCGAGCAGTCCGTCGCCGTCGAGCGCCTGTCGCATGAAGTAGTCGTGCGCCCCGGCGGCCATCCGCTCCATGCCGACCATCTCGTCGGGCAGGTACGGCAGGGGCGAGTTGAACAGCACGAGGCGATCGACACGCTCGGGCGCCCGTGCGGCGAGGTCCTGGGCGACCGCGCCGCCGAAGTCACCCGCGCCGAGCACGACGCGGTCGACCCCGAGATCGTCGAGCAGCGCCAGCAGATCGAGGCTCGATGCCACCGTGTCGTGCAGTCCGTCAGGTCCGACCTCGGAGTCGCCGAAGGCCCTGAGGTCAGGGGCGATCACGTCGAAGCCGGCGGCGGCGAGCGGTTCGATGACCCGCCACCACACCCGCTTGGTCTCCGGGAACCCGTGGACCAGGAGCAGCGGCACACCGCCGGCGCCCTCGCGCACGTACGCCTGGTCGAACCCACGAGCTCGGCTGCGGCGCACCTCGAAGCGATCGGGGTCCAGGTCGGGATCGCTCACGTGCCCTCCTCGGCGGTCGGGTCCAGCCCGTCCGCGAGCGTCTCACAGATGCGTCGCAGCTGGCGGACCTGTGTCGTGCTGAGGCGGTCGAAGACGTTCGCCCGCACCTCGCTCACGTGTCCGGGCGCCGCGTCGGTGAGCGCCTGCATGCCGCCGTCGGTGAGCGTCGCCGTCTGCCCCCGACGATCCGTCGGACAGACGTGCCGCTGGACCCAACCGCTGCGCTCCATCGAGGTGACGGCATGGGTGAGCCGGCTCTGGGAGTAGCGGAGCCGCCGGGCGAGGTCGCTCATGCGCAGCGCCCGATCCGGCGCCTCGGACAGCGCGACGAGCACCGCGTAGTACGCGTGGGGCATGCCGGCATCTCGCTGGAGCTGTCGGTCGAGCGCCTGGTCGAGCAGTTGGGACGAGAGCAGGTAGGCACGCCACGCCCGTTGTTCGTCCTCGTCGAGCCACTGCACGACACCAGGGTACTCGACGGGATTGAACGTTCAAGTAGTCGTGTTATCATGACTTGAAGGTTCAACTACACCCGCTGGCCAGGGAGGCCCTCGATGCCCGTCACCCGACTGAACCACGCCGTGCTCTACGTCCGCGACGTGCAGCGCACCCGCGACTTCTACGAGCAGGTGCTGGACTTCCGCACCCTCATCTGGATGCCCGGCCAGGCCGCGTTCTTCCAGGCCCCCGCGTCGAACAACGACCACGACCTGGGCGTCTTCCAGATCGGAGCGGGCGCAGGACCGTCGACCGCGGGTCGCAGCTCGGTCGGGCTGTACCACCTGGCGTGGGAGGTCGACACGCTCGCCGAGCTCGCCCGGATCGCCGGCCTGCTCTCCGAGCGCGGCGCGCTCGTGGGCGCCTCGGACCACTTCACCACCAAGGCGCTCTACGCCAAGGACCCCGACGGCATCGAGTTCGAGGTCTCCTGGTTGGTGCCGGCCGACCTCATCACCGACGATCTGCGCGAGCGCATCTCGAGCGGCGACATCCGCCCCCATCCCCTCGACATCGAGGCCGAGATCGAGCGCTACGGCGCCGACACCCTCGGCGGCATCGGCATCTCGATCCCCGTTCGCTGAGCCACCGCCGAGCGACCCCGACCGAGGTTCCGTCGCTCCCCCGTTGACCTCCGGGTCCGTCGGGCGTACGTTTTCCGACATGGCTTCGGAAAACGTGGGTGCCTCGACATCGCCCGACCGGCGAACCAGGAAACGTGACCAGCGCCGGGCACGTCTGCTCGAGCTCGCGGCCGACCTCGTCGAGCGCGACGGGGTCGACGGCGTGACGATGACCGCCCTTGCCGAGGCGGCCGACTACGCGCCGGCGTCGCTCTACACCTACTTCCCCTCGCGCAGCGCCCTGCTCGCCGCACTGCAGCAGCAGGCGCTCGGCACGCTGGCCCTGGTCGGCGACGACGCGACCGCGGCGTGGCGCACCCGACTCGACGGCACCGATCCCGCCCTCGACTCGCTGGTCCTGCTCTGGGGGTTCGCCGATCTTTTCCTGCACGCGCCCCAGCGTCACCCCCGCGAGTTCCGTCTGCAGCAGCAGCTGCTCGTCACCCCCGGCGCCGAGAGCCTTGACGACGCCGCCACCGTGGTGCCCGCGGCCATGGCGGTGCTGGATCTGCCCCGACAGCTGCTCTCCGAGGCGGCGGCCTCGGGCGCGCTCGAGGCACCCGCACCGGCCGAGGACCCGATCGGCTCCCCCTTCGACGGCGACCTGCTGCGCACCTTCGCCTGGATCGTGGCCCTCAATGGGGCCCTCATGATCGACGGGTTGAGCACCGGAGCACCGTCGACCGGCGCGGCGCTCGGTGGCGAGATCACCTCGGCGCTGCTGCGCGGCTGGGGTGCCGATCCGCTGCGCTCCGCCGCCGCCAGGGCTCGAGCGGCCGAGATCACCATCGAGGAGCAGCCATGAACGCCGCCGACGCCCTGACCTTCGCCGTCGCCCTCGCCGCCGGCGCGGCGCTGTGGACCTTCGCGGAGTACCTGCTGCACCGCTTCGCGATGCACGAGCTCGACGGCAAGGGGATCATGAGCCGCGAGCACCTCGAGCACCACGTGCACTCCTCGTGGAGCTTCTCGGTCACCCACCTGCTCAGCTGGGCCGGCATGCTGCTCGTCGGCTTCGGGGCGTGGCTCCCCCTCACGTGGTGGCTCGTCGGGCCCGCCGCCGGGTTCGGCGTCGCGATCGGGTGGGCCGTCGGCTACTTCGCCTACGAGTACGTGCACGCCGTCGCACACCTGCGCCCGCCGACGGGTCGCTACTCGCGGTGGGTGCGGACGCATCACTTCCACCACCACTTCGGACATCCGAAGTCGAACCACGGCGTGAGCACCGTCGTGTGGGACCGCGTGTTCGGCACCCTCGAGACACCCGAGGTCGTGCGGGTCCCACGACGACTCGCCCTGCCGTGGCTCGTCGACGACGCCGGCGAGCTGCGCCCGGAGTTCGCGGACGACTACGTGCTGGTGGGCGCCGCCGACCCGTCGGAGCGGCTCGCCGCGATCGATCGCGCCCGGGCGTTCGCCTCGATGGCCCCCGTGGACTGAGCCGGGCTCAGAGCACCTCGCCCGAGATCGCGTCGTAGACACCGCCGGTGCCCTCGGGGTCACCGGGCAGCACCAGTCGGAGCCCGCCGCCCTCGTCGGTGATCATCGGGAGGATCGGATGCACCTCGGCCTGCCCCGCGGCGTACGCCAGCACGTCCTCGGCCCGGTCGAACCGGCTGAGGGCGACCATGGTGCGCACGGTCGGGAAGATCATCGTCATGCGCCCGGCCTCGTGATCCGCGAGGGCCTGTGCCGGTGTCAGCCAGGTCGTCGCGATCACCTCTCGGTCGTCGTGCAGCGCCACCTGGCCGTCGGGCGCCGCAGCGACGAAGAACCGCGTGTCGTAGCGACGAGGTGCGCCCAGCGGCGTGACCCAGCGGGAGAAGTAGTGCATCGAGGCGACGTCGAGCTGGAGCGATTCGTCCCGGCACACCTCGAGCAGCGAGCGTGCCGCGGTGTCGACGTCCCGGCGGTGCTGCTCGAAGCGCGCCGCGACGGCCTCGTCGCGGAACGAGATCACCGCGCCGTCGGGGTCACGCGCGAGCAGCACCCCGGCCTCTTCGAACGACTCGCGGATCGCGGCGACCCAGAACGCCAGGCCCCCGTGGTCGACGCCGACCAGCCGCGACGCGTCGGCGTCGGTCCGGCCGAGGCTGACCTGCTCGAGCTCGCCGTCGGAGTCACCCGGGTCGACGCCGCCGCCCGGGAAGACGTACGCACCGCCGACGAAGTCCGAGTTGAGGTTCCGCCGGAGCATGCACACCTCGAGGCCCTGGGTGGACTCCCGCAGGAGCATCACCGTCGCGGCGTCCCTGACGGGAACCGACTCCGGGTCGGGATGGTGCATGTTCATGGTGGCCACGGCCCGACCCTAGATGAGGCCGCTGCCGTCGTGACCGGCGTGTTCAGTGCTCGTCGGTGGGCCCGTCGACGTCGATCACACCACGCCGGGGCGCCTGCGAACGGGGCAGCTCCTGGGGTGCGTCGCTGATCTCCCAGCCCTCGGAGTCGACGACGTCGCCGAAGGTCGAGGTGGTGGTCCGCACACGTCCGTCGGTGTCGACGACGCTGTGCACGAACATGCCGCGCATGGCCCCGGAGCGTGCCGCTCGGGCGGCACGTGCGGTGAACCAGGCCAGGATGACCGGTCGCAGCAGCGCCCTCACCGGCGGCAGCATCAGCAACAGGCCGAACACGCCGGTGACGAAGCCGGGCACGACGAGCGAGACACCACCGACGAGCACCAGCGCGCCGTCGAGCAACTGCGTCGTCGGTGGACGACCGGCCGCCATCTCTTCGTTGATCCTGCGCCAGGCCGAGGTGCCCTCGCGGCGCAGCAGCACGACACCGAGCGCGCTCATGGCGAACAGCAGGGC
>JAFAFN010000040.1 GCA_023423475.1 Actinomycetes bacterium
ATGTACGGCTGGTCCGACGCCATGATGGCCGGCGACGGTCACGTCGAGGCCGACTCGCCGCAGCTGCACGCCGCTGCGGGTGCCTTCGGCGAGTTCTGCGTGATGGCCATCGAGCTGATCGAGCAGCGCCGCAACGATCCGAAGGACGACCTGATCAGCATCCTGACCTCGGCCTTCGACGGCGGCGAGCTCGAGCGAGAGGGCGAGAAGGCCCAGTACGTCGGTGTCGACGAGGAGTTCAAGGCACAGCTCGAGTCCGAGGAGGGGCGTCTCCAGGACGACGAGCTGCTCGCCTTCCTGACGGTGCTCATGGTGGCCGGCAACGAGACCACCCGGAACGCCATCACCGGCGGCCTGTTGGCGCTCAGCCGCTTCCCGGAGCAGAAGGCCGAACTGCTCGCGAACCTCCAGGACGACGAGTACATGGCGACCGCCGTCGACGAGCTCGTGCGCTACGTGACGCCGGTGCTCGGCTTCGTCCGCACCGTCACGGTCGACCACACCTACCGGGGCACCGAGCTCAAGGAGGGCGATCGCGTCCTCATGCTCTACGGCAGCGCCAACCGCGACGAGTCGGTGTTCGAGGACCCCGACGAGCTGAACCTGCGTCGCTCCCCCAACCCGCACCTGGCCTTCGGCATCGGCCCGCACTTCTGCCTGGGCGCCAACCTGGCCCGCATGGAGATCACCACGGTCTTCCAGGAGCTGCTGACCCGCCTGCCCGACATCACCGTGCCCACCGACGGCCTGCCGTCGCGTGGCGACTCGACCCTCGTGCTCGCCCTCAACCACCTCCCGGCGGAGTTCACGCCGGGTGCGGGCTGCCCCGTCCAGCACTGACCGTGCGGCGAACGCGGCGTCGGACCACCTCCGTCGATCGACGGGAACGGTCCGTCGCCGCCACGCTGACAGCTGCCACACTCACCTGATGCCGAGCGAGACCGGACGACCGGGCAACCAGCGGGAGCACATCCTCGACGAAGCGCTGTCGTTGATGTCCGAGCAGGGCTCCGCGGGCATGAGCATGCGTCAGCTGGCCAACGCGTGCGGGGTGCAGGTCGCGGCGATCTACCACTACTTCCCCTCGAAGGACGCGCTGCTGCAGAGCGTGTTCGAGGAGCGCCAGTACACGACCCGGCTCGAGTTCCTGGCGATCGACGCGGGTGGCTCCGCAGAGGACCGTCTGCGCGCCGTCTTCGACACGTTCTGGGCCGGCATGCTCGACGAGGAGCCGGTGCTGCGCCTGCTGCTCGGCGAGGCGCTGCGTCGTGAACCGGTCGCGTTGCCGATGGGCTCGGCGCTGCTCGAGGTCTTCCGCACCGGCGTGCGCATGCTGCTCGAGCAGTACGTCCCGGAGGTCGCCGACGTGGACCGGGTGACCGAGGTCGTCGTGGCCCAGGTGTTCAGCGGCTTCATCCGACACATCTTCGAGCCGGACCTCGACACGGCGTCGATCGGCACCGAGCTGTGCGAACTGCTCGTCCGCACGGTCCTCCCGGCGACCGCGCCGGTCTGATTCAGTCCGCCGCTGCGCCGACGGCGCCACGCACCGCTGCGGCGACCTCGTCGAGTGCGCGCTCGGCGATGCCGAGTCCGAGCATCTGCACGAACATGTGCGTCGCCCCGTCGTAGCGGTTCGCGACGACCGGCACACCGGCGTCGGCCAGGCGGTCCGCATAGGCCTCGCCCTCGTCGCGCAGCGGGTCGAACTCGGCGGTGAGCACGAGCGCCGGGGGCAGGCCGACGAGGTCCTCGGCGAGCAGCGGGCTGGCATCCGGTTCGGCGCGCGACGCGATCGACGGGGTGTAGTTGTCGGCGAAGTACTCCATGGTCTCGAGCGTGAGCACGTAGCCGGTGCCGTTCTCGACGAGCGACGTGCCGCTCGCACCGGACTGGGGCGGGAGCGCCGACAGGTCGGTCACCGGATAGATCAGCACCTGGAGCGCCAGGGGCGGGCGATCGCTCGACCAGCGTCGCGCCACCGTGGTGGCCAGCTGGCCGCCGGCGGAGTCGCCCGCCACGACGATGCGGCTGGCATCGATGCCGAGCTCGCCCGCGTGGTCCGAGATCCACTCGACGGCGGCCACGCAGTCGTCGACGGCGGCGGGGTACGGCGATTCGGGCGCGAGGCGGTAGTCGACGGCGACGACGGCGGTCCCCGTCCGTGCAGCCAGTTCTCGACACACCGGATCGTGGGTGTCGACCGAGCCGATCACCCAGCCCCCGCCGTGCAGGTACACCACGACGGCAGCGTCGCTGGTCGTCGCGTCGGCCGGTCGGTACCACCGGACGGGCAGGTCGCCGGCCGGTCCTGGCACCACGGCATCCGCGGTCGTGATCGACCCGTCGCCGGTGCCGAACATGACCGACATCGCGGCATAGGCCGAACGGACCTCGTCCACCGACTGCTCCTGTGGCGGCGGCGCATCGAGTGAGTTGATCATGTCGACGATCGGCTGGAGCTCGATGTCGAGCGGCATGTGTCCCCCTGGACCGGGCCGTTCGCCCCACCTCTGGGCCAGAGGTACTAAAGGCGCGGGACCCTCGCGCCGACACCGTACGTGGTGATGGCACGAACGAGGTCCCCACGAAGTGAATCCGGTCCGGCCCGGTACCTGCTGGCC
>JAFAFN010000244.1 GCA_023423475.1 Actinomycetes bacterium
TTCGCGGCGATCGGCATCGCCCTGGAGCGTCGTGACCAAGCTCACCAGCCACCAGTACCAATGCTGCTTGCCAGTGTTCGACGGCGTGACCAGCAATCGAAAGTCGCCAGCCACGGTTCCTTGGTTCGGCTCCACCGCACCAGTGTTGCGCAGCGCTATCGGGCCCGATTGGTTCCATACTTCGGGGATGGGCGTGGACCTTCCGAACAGCGACGAGTCGAGCGTGATTCCGCTCCACGAAAGCAACCCCGCCCTGTGTTCCGAGCTCCTCGAGGAGTTCCGGCGATTGGTTCGAACTCATCTCACCGACGACGAGCTGCCGTCCTTCGAGGGCATCCTCTACCCTCCGCGCTTCGATACCGCAGTCATCGATGGCAACACGACACTCAGGCTCACGTTCCACGGGGGTCGGACGTGTGTCGGCTGGGACGGCAGCGCCGAGGAGGCCAGGAACATCGTCAGCGAACTCGCCGAGGTCGCAGCAGCGAACATCTCCGGCGACCACTGGATCAACGGGGACGGCTGGCAGCAGAGGACCTCGTTCGGGGACATCGATGACCCGAGTGGCCCCACCCTCCGCTAGTACCTCGACGTCACCGACCGGCCGATCGCAGTCGCCTGAACTCGACGATCGCCAAGAGCACGACAACGATGCCGAGGACGACGCCGCCGAGGTAGAGCACCGTCCAGCCATCACGGAACTGGTTCCATCGGTCCACCGCCAACCTCGCGCACACGAACACGCCGAAGAGCGGTCCGACGAACATCAGCGGCGTGGCTCTCGGCTGGCGTTGCCCCTTGTACGGCCCGCGGGTCACACCCGGCGGCAACGAGTCGTCGTCCATAGGTGCTCCTCCCGCCGCGGCCACTCGATGTGCGCCAGTATCTGACCGTCTTCTCGACATCATCGTCGATGACGGCTCGAGCGGCGCAAGGTTCAAGCTGGACTGGGCAGTCGTCGACCATCTGGAGCGATCGTCGGCGATCGACCCCCGTGGCTCGGCACCGGGAGCGGCGACACGGGTGACATGGAGGCAGCAGCAGTGAGCACGCCAATGAGGTCCGGCCGATGGGGTGCAGTCGCGTTCGCTGCGGCGTTGGCGGTGCTCACCACCGCGTGCGTCCCTGCGGCGAGCTCGCCGACGGACTCGTCGCCTGCCGGCACTCTCGAAGTTGTCGAGGCGTTCCCCGGAGGCGGCGCGGTCGTGTCCGGTTGGGCTGACGACCGCGACAGCGATGCTCCGATCAGCGTCGCGGTGCTCGCAGGGGGCGAGTGGGTCGCGGTCGATGCCGCACGCTGGTCACGCCCTGACATCGCCGATGCGCACGGCACCGGGGAGCTCCGCGGGTTCCGCGTCGCCATCGACGCGGTGACGGTCGGCGATGTCGTGTGTGTCTCGGCGATCAACGTCGGACCTGGCGCGAACTCGCTGCTCGGCTGCCGACCCGTCGCTGCACAGCACCTCGTCGATGCGTCACCTGACTGTTCCGCACCTCTCGCTCCCGGGGTGAATCTGGCGGGCTGCGACCTCACCGGCCGGACATTCGCCGTGAAAGATCTCACCGCTGCGGACCTCCGTGGGGCGAACCTCCAGGGTCGCAATCTGGACTTCGCCGTCTTCGCACGAGCAAACCTCAGCGGAGCGAACCTCGCAGGCGTCACGGGGATGTCGACGAGTTTCGTCAGAGCGGACCTGACGAACGTGAACGCCACCAGGTCCTCGTTCTCCAGTACTTCGTTCCGCGAGGCGACGATGACCGGATTCTCGGCACAAGCGGCAGGGTTCTACGCAGCGAACTTCAGGCTCACCGATCTGACGCAGGTGAACGTCTACAAGAGCGGCTTCACCGACGCTGACCTCTCCTTCGCCACGCTGCCCCTCGTCAGGATCGGCTTCGAGAACACCCGCTTCACCGGCCGAACGTTGTGTCCCGCGGCGTTCTCGTACTTCGGCGACCCATGGATCGGCTGCCATCTGTCGTAGGACTCGAAG
This sequence comes from Actinomycetes bacterium, assembly GCA_023423475.1. Lineage (GTDB taxonomy): Bacteria > Actinomycetota > Acidimicrobiia > Acidimicrobiales > Microtrichaceae > JAFAFN01. The sequence goes on from JAFAFN010000244.1 coordinate 1,995, forward strand.
CGTCGCAGCTCGATTCAGGCCGCGACCACCTCGACGTCCACCTGGATGTCGGTCACCCGGCCGAGCACATCGACGATCTGGTAGAAGCTGCCTCGATAGGTGCCGGGGGCCTGGTCCGGCGCCAACGTGCACTGCCAGGTCGTGTCGAGTTGCTGCGGGGTCACCCAGTCGAGGACTCGGCCGGAGCAGTTGAACCCGCCGCCCGCCGGGCTCCCGGTCGACGTCCGTCGCCCGAACGACAGGACGTGCGGACGGGTATCGGGCGCCAGGTTCACATCGGTGAGCCGGACCTTCAGCTCGAACGTCGAGCCCGCGGCCACCGATGACGTCGGAGCGACCAGGGTCGCGACGGGCGCTCCCGGGTCGTCGAGCCCGCCGACGACCTCGAAGGGCACCGTCACCACCGTCGGCGCGTGGTTCACCGCGTGGACGTGAAGGCTGAGCACCCACGAACCGTTGCTGGCGAACGTCGGCATCGTGCAGCTCACGACGTTCTCGGACTCGACACCCGGCTCGGACACCGCCGGCAGTTGGAGGTATTGGTTCGACGTGCACTCCCCCGGAGCGCCGACCCGCGGGAGCCGTGCTCCGTCGTCGGCCCACACCATCATTCCCACCGTCGTGACGCCGACCGGGTGGAACGACCGCACGATGGCGGTCAGCGAGGTTCCGGCCTCGACCACGGGCGTGGCTTCGGTCGAGAGAACCGTCGGCGCCGGCAGATGGTTGGGCGGAGCGGGGAGACAGCTCGCGAGCAGCACTGCGAGTGCGATCGCTCCGAGAATTCGTGTAGCGGCACGACGGCAGGCGCCCGGACCGCGAAGCATGGTTCACCCCTCCTCGATCGGGTCGGCCCGATCGAGGGCGAACGTAACGACCCCGGCTTACCGTCGGCTGACCGACGACCCAGCGACCAGGTGGCGAGGTCAGCGAGCTCGGCTCAGTTGCCGGCGCCGCCGGTGGAGAAGCCGCAGTTGGCCTCGGCGAAGGTGTTCAGCGCCAGTCCGGCCTGACCGGCCTCCTGGAGGCCCGGCTGGGCGGTGAGCTTCTCGCCGAAGTCCACCACGCTGGTCGAGCTCGCTGCGACCTCGGCGGTGCCGGCGGTGAAGTCCCGCAGCGTCGTCAGGTCGTCGGTCACCTCGGACCCCGCGGCGATCGCCTGGTTGTACGCGTCGACCACCGACTGGGTCTCATCCACGTAGAACCTCTGGATCGCGGGCCAGTCGTCCGCAGCGACCAGCGCAGCCGACTCCTGGTCGAAGTCGCTGAGCGTCTTCAGACCCGTGCAGACCTCGGCGGCGCCGACGGCGTCCTCGCCCATGTCGGGCTCGGATGCGGAGTTGTCCGGCGCGGTGGTCGACGTGTCGTCTGCTGCTTCCGTCGTCGTCGTCGACTCGGTGGTCGACGTGTCCTTGTCGTCCGCTGCGTCGTCGCCGGACGAGCTGCAGCCGACCAGCGCGACGGCGAGTGCGAGCGGGGCGAGCAGGGCGGCGAGACGGCTACGAGAACGAATCATGACCGACAGCGTACGGCTGCTCAGTCGATCCGCAGTGCGCGGCGGCCTCGCCACTGGATCCACGGACCGTTCCCGCCGTCGACGCCGAATCGCAGGATCCGCGCCGCACCGTCGCCGTCGATGACGGCCTGGTCATCCGCGAACAGCACCGCCCGCACGGGCTCCGGCTGGGTCGGTGAGAACCAGCCGTCGACGTCAGTGCGCTGCTGCTCGTCGACCACCACCGTGCCCGACTCGTCACCCGACGACACGATCACGTCCGCGAACGCATGGCCGTACCGGCCGGGCAGCGTCGCCGGCACCTCGACCGGCATCGCCGGCGCATGAGGCCGTGGGTCGTCGACCCCGAACGCCGCCTCCAGGACCCACTCACGAACGTCGTGGACGACGCCGTCGCCATTGGTCGCGTTGGTCAGCACGACGAGTCCGACCTGCTCGTCGACCGCCACCATCAGGTCGCTGATGTAGCCGACCGTCACGCCACCGTGCCCGATCGTCGTCACGCCGCCGTGGTCACGCACGAACCAGTCGAGCCCGATGTCGTCGAGCACGCTCTCGCTC
>JAFAFN010000245.1 GCA_023423475.1 Actinomycetes bacterium
GACGTGCGCGGATCAGCTGCTCGGGCGGAGGTCGCCGCGCAGGCGCAGCGTGTGCACCGCCGAGACCGGGAGCTGCTCCGGCAGGGTCACCGTGAGCACGCCGTCGTCGACCGAGTGCGAGATCGCACCCTTCACGCCCAGCATCTCGACGGTGCCGACGTGCGCGGCGTCGATGCCGCGCAGCGAGAAGGTCCGACGCCCCGGCGTGTTGATCAGGAACGCGTTGAGCACGTCGTCGGTGTCCCCACCCTTGGTGCCACCACTTCCCGCAGTGAAGCGGACCTCGGTGTTCTCGGAGGTGGTGGTTTGCGCGATCTTCCAGGGTCGGGTGCCGTAGACGGCGGGGGAGTTCACCTTCATCCACTCGCCCAGACCACGCACGGGCACTTGCTGCTCGGCGGGGATGACGCCGTCGGGTCCCGGGCCGATGCCGATGAGCAGGTTGCCGTTCTTCGAGATGATGTCGCAGAAGGTGCGCACCAGCTCGGTGGTGGTGACGATGTCCTCGGGACGCTCGTTGCGGTTCGCCCCGAAGGAGTGGCCCACGCCACGTGTCGCCTCCCACTTCTTCTCGAGGATGGTCTCGGACTTCGCGTACTCGGGGGTGGTGAAGTCGAAGTGCTTCGCGCCGGGGAACGTCAGGGTCTTCTTGTCCGCGGGGATGAACTTCCAGACGGCTTGGGCGATGTCGCCGGCGGTACCGGTGAGCGTGTCGGTGACCAGGTTCCTGTTGGTCGACGACTCGATCCAGCGGTCGTTGATGACGCCCTCGTCGACGGTGTTGTAGTAGTGCGCGAACAGCTCGGCGAGGTTGCCGCCGCCGGGCCAGCAGATGTCGTTCCAGAGCACCGACGGCTGGTAGCGGTCGATCAGCTCACGGACGTGGGCGGTCGCGTACTCGCGGTACGCGGCGCTCGACGGGGTGGCGAGGATCGCGTCGGCAGGGCGCTGCATGACGTAGCCGTTGAAGGTCCAGTCGTAGCCGCCGGAGTAGTAGAGGCCCATGCGCATGCCCTTGTCGCGCACCGACGAGGTCAGGTCGCCGACCAGGTCGCGCTTCGCGATGTAGTTCTTGCGTCCGGGGTTCGGATGGTCGGTCGGCCAGAGGGGGAATCCCTCGTGGTGCTTCGTGGTGAGCACGACGTAGCGGGCGCCCGCGTCGGCGCACAGCGTCGCGAGCTCGTCGAGGTCGGCGTCCGCGGAGCGCTCGTCGAACTCCTCGGCGAAGCGGTGGTACGGGAAGTCGGCGCCGTAGGTCGTGCGGTGGTGCTGCTGGGTCGGGCTGCCCTCGACCTGCATCGTGTTCATGTACCACTCGGCGTACGGGTTGTCGCGCAGCATCGCTCGCGGGCCATGGTGCTGGAGCAGGTCCTGGATGTTCGCGACCTGCGGCGCCCAGCCGGGCACCGAGTACAGACCCCAGTGCAGGAAGATGCCGAGCTTGGCGTCGTCGTACCACTCGGGCACCTGGTGGGTGCGGACGGAGTCCCAGGTCGGTTCGAACATGCGAAGTGCGCTCCTCGTAGATCGTTCCCCTTCAGTGTCGGCGCTTCGACCGCCTTCGTGAGGGACGGTCGACCACCGCTCCGTCCGGCTCTGGAATCATCGGCGTGGACCGGAAGGAGTGCCGACGTGGCGCAGGAACCAGCCGACGCGGCACCACGGGCCGACGACTCGCAAACCGTCTCTCCGCTCTGCGCCGATGGGCGCCGAGCACTGGTGGCGATCGTCGCATCGCTGGTCGGTCCGGTGATCGCCGGGATCGTCGTGAGCATCGTCGCGCCGGACAGCCGCGGGACCCGCGCCGCGTTCGTGCTGCTGGTGCTGCTCGGCTGGAACATCTTCGCCGTGCTCTACGCGACGATGACCGTGCGGAGCTTCTCGCAGACCGACGAGGAGTTGTTCCGTCGTCAGGTCCAGTACCGCACCGACGCCCGCAGCGAGGTGTGGAAGCGGTTGAACCCGAACGGGGACGGTCCGACCTACGCGATCGAGGCGACGGTCGTGGCGTTCGTGGTGGTGCTGGTGCTGCCCCACGTGCAGGCGGTCGACATCAACGCCTGGCTGTTGGTGCCGGTGAGCCTGACCATCCTCCTGAGCTGCTGGGGGCTGTCGATCGTCAGCTACGCGCTGCACTACGCCGAGAAGGACCACGCGGCGCCCGGACTCGACTTCCCCGGCGAGCGCACGAACGCGTTCGCCGACTACCTGTACTTCTCGATCGCGGTGGCGACCACGTTCGGTGCGACCGACGTGACGATCTCGACGCCGCGCATGCGGCGTGTCGTGAACCTGCACACCGTCGTGACCTTCATCTACAACTCGGTGATCGTCGCCCTGCTCGCCGCGCTCATCATCCGCTGACGCTCTTCGAGGAGCGCCCGCTCGGGTGACGTGCCCGCCGCCTCGATCGCCCCGTCGAGCGCACGTCGCGCGCCCTCGAGGTCGCCGGTGGCATCGAGCAGGTCGGCCCGGACGGCGTGGTACAGGTGCACCCGACCGACGCGGGTCGGGTCGATCCGGTCCAGGTCGGCCAGCGCCGCGGCCGTGCCGACGACACGCCGGACGACGACCACGCGGTTGAGGGCCACCGCCCCGGAACCGGTCAGCGCCAGGAGCGCGTCGTAGTGGCCGAGCAGCTCGACCCAGTCGGTCGCGTCGAAGGTCGCCGCCCGGGCGTGCACCGCGGCGATGGCCGCCTGGAGCACCAGCGACCGGGCCGACGGGTCCAGGTCCTCGTCCTCGAGCACCGGCAGCAGCGCGTCGAACAGGTCGAGCGCCTGGGAGATGGTGTCGCGGTCCCAGCGGCCGCGGTCCTGGTGCTCGAGCAGCACCACCGCGCCCGTCGCGTCGAGCCGCGCGGCCCTTCGGGCGTCCTGGAGCAGCTCGAGCGAGAGCAGTGCCCGCGCGCCGATGTCGTCGGGGAACGTGGCGACCGCTTCGCGGGTCAGCTCGATCGCCTCGCGGCACAGGTCCGTCCGGATGAGGTCGTCGCCCGAGGTCGCTGCGTAGCCCTCGGTGAAGACGAGTCGCAGGCAGTCGAGCACCGAGGGCAGGCGTTCGCCGACCTTGGACCCCGGCGGGAAGCGCAGCGGGATGCGGGCGTCGCGGACCTTGGCGCGCGCCCGCTGGACCTGCTTGTGCACGGCGCTCTCGGACATCGTCAGCAGTCGGGCGATCTCGCGGGTGTGCAGGCCGAACACGAACCGGAGCGTCATCGCGATCCGGGGCGCCGGCGTGAAGGACGGATGGCAGGTCAGGAAGGCGAGTCGCAGTCGATCGTGGTCGGACCCCTCGTCATCGTCGGGTCGTACGGGGCCGTGGCTCGCGTCGAGCTCGAGGCGGGCGCGGCGACCCTCACGGCGGGCGACGTCGATCGCCCGGCGGCGGGCCACGGTGGTCAGCCACGCTCCTGGCCGGTCCGGCACACCCTGGACCGGCCAGGAGCGCAGGGCTACGGCGAAGGCCTCCGGGACCGACTCCTCGGCGAGCTCGAGGTCGCGGGTGGTCGCGGCGACCGCGGCGAGCACCCGCGAGTACTCGGCGCGGTGCACGGCGCCGAGGTCGAACCGGGCGGTGTCGTCCGACGTCACCGCGAGCCGTTCAGGCCCCGAGGTCCATGATCGGCCGCAGCTCGACGCCGCCGGCAGGATGCACGGGCACCTTCGCGGCGAGCGCCGCGACCTGTTCGCGGGTGCCGGCGAGCACGTAGAAGCCGCCCACGATCTCGGAGGTCTCGGCGAAGGGTCCGTCGCCGAGGACGAGCCGACCGTCCCGTTCGCGCAGCGTCGTCGCGGTCGAGGTCGGGTGGACCGCGCCGGAGGCCACGATCGCGTCGCCGGCGAGCTCGGCGAACGCGGCGTGCTGCGCAGCGCCGTCGGCCCACTGGCCGGCCGCGGGGTCGTCCTCGACGGTCTCGGGTCCGTGGATCGTGCAGAGCCACATCGCTGGGTCGGCCCGCTCGGAGGGGTCACCCGGTGCGTTCCACTGCACCATCGGCCGCACCTCGATGCCACCGGAGCGTGCCGTGGGGATCTGACGCGCCAGGTCGATCGCGGCGTCCAGGTCGGCCGCCTCGAGCACGAAGTAGCCGCCGAGCACCTCGGTGGTCTCGGCGAACGGGCCGTCGGTGACCAGGGCGCTCCCGGCTCCGGGCCGGACGGTGAACGCGGCGTCGAGCCCCTCGAGGGCTTCGCCGCCGACGATCGCGTCCGCTGCCAGCTCGCCGAATCGGTCGAAGTCCTCCATGTCGGCGTCGAACTGCGGGTCACCGGGTCCGGTGAGGGTGGTCGGGTCGTCGTACAACAGGGTCAGGTACTGCATGGTGGCTCCTCGCCGATGGTCGTGTTCGTGAGGACGACGAACAGCTTCGCCCGAACTGGACACCTTTCGTGCGGCGGCTCCCTGGGAGGTCGGGCCCACTGCAGCGTGACTGACTATGTGACAACCGTCATGAGGCGTATCGTGGTCGTGTCGACGGCGATCGGGGGACGCGGCCGTCGACGGGGGAAGCACAGGACCACGCGTACCTCCACTTCGTGAGGAGCACCGCCATGCACGACCTCGTGATCCGCAACGGCACGGTCTACGACGGCTCGGGACGACCCGGACGCATCGCGGACGTCGCGATCGACGGTGACCGCGTCGTCGCCGTGGGCACCGTCGACGAACCCGGACGGCGTGAGATCGACGCGACCGGCAAGGCCGTCACCCCTGGTTGGGTCGACGTGCACACGCACTACGACGGCCAGGCGACCTGGGACCCGGAGGTCTCGCCGTCGGGCTGGCACGGCGTGACCACGGTCGTCATGGGCAACTGCGGCGTGGGGTTCGCCCCGGCCCGCCCCGACGAGCACGACTTCCTGATCCAGCTGATGGAGGGTGTCGAGGACATCCCCGGCGCGGCGCTCGACGAGGGCATGTCGTGGAACTGGGAGTCCTTCCCCGAGTACCTCGACGAGCTCGAGTCGATGCCTCGTGTACTCGACGTCGCCGCGCTCCTGCCGCACGGTTCGCTGCGCGCCTACGTGCTGGGTTCCGCCCGTCCGAACGACGAGGCGACCCCGGGCGAGATCGACGAGATGGCCCGACTGGCGAAGGAGGCCGCCGAGGCCGGTGCCATGGGCGTGTCGACCACCAGGACGATCCTGCACCGCGCCAAGGACGGCGAGCTGGCTGCCGGCACGACGGCTGCGTTCGACGAGCTGATCGCCATCGGCTCCGCGCTCGGCGGCACGGGTCACCGTGTCTTCTCGGTCGCGAGCGACATGGCCGACCCGGCGTCCGAGTTCGACTGGATGCGTCAGATCTCGCTCAACGCCGACATCCCGGTCACCTTCCAGGTGCTGGCGGTCGACTTCGCGCCGCACTGGTGGCGTGACTGGATCGATCGTGCGATGACGGCGAACCGCGAAGAGGGTGCGTGGCTCGTCCCGCAGGTCGCCGGCAAGCCGGCGTCGGTCCTGGTCGGCTTCGAGTCGTCGTTCCACCCGTTCGTGCGCAACCCGGAGTACCGCAAGATCGCCAAGCTGCCCCTCGCCGAGCGCGTCGAGCGGCTGCGCGACCCGGAGGTCAAGGCCGCGATCCTCTCCGCCCAGCCGACCGAGGGTGCCCAGGGCCTCGACGCGCTCATGGCAGCCAGCCTGTCGAAGCTGTTCCCGCTGAACGATCCCCCGAACTACGAGCCCGACCCGGCGACGAGCGTCGCGTCGGTCGCCGAGCGCGAGGGTCGTGACCCGATGGAGGTCACCTACGAGCTGATGCTCCAGCGCGACGGCAAGGAGCTGCTCTACCTGCCGATGCTCGGCTACGTGAACGGCGGTCTCGACGACATCGGCGAGATGCTGCGTCACCCGGGCACGGTGCTCGGTCTCGGTGACGGCGGTGCGCACTGCGGCGTGCTGTGCGACGCCAGCCTGCCGACGTTCATGCTGACGCACTGGGCCCGTGATCGCGAGCGTGGCGACACGCTGTCGGTCGAAGAGGTCGTGCACCACCAGACGCGTCGCACCGCGATGCTCTACGGCTTCGCCGACCGTGGCCTGCTCGAGCCCGGCTACCTGGCGGACCTCAACGTCATCGACCTCGACGAGCTGCAGCTCGAGGCACCCGAGATGGCCTACGACCTGCCGGCCGGCGGCAAGCGCCTGATCCAGCGTGCGAAGGGCTACGAGGCGACCGTGAAGTCCGGCGTGGTCGTGCGGGAGAAGGACGTCGCGACGGGGGAGCTTCCCGGCAAGCTGCTTCGGGGGGCCCAGCCCGCGCCGGCCTGAGGCAGCAACACCGAGATCCTCTCCGTTTTCGATGTGATCACGTCGAAGATGGGGAGGAATTCGTGGTGATGGGGGTCGTCAGCCGAGCTCGGTGACGAGGTCGTCGGCGAGGCGGGTGCGGCCGGTGATGCCGGGGTAGCCGAGTCGGTCCATCTCGATCACGGCATCGGCCTTCACCGCGGGCAGCGTGGCCCAGAGCGGGTTGGCCTCGACCTGGGCGATCGAGTCGGCCTCTCCCTCGACGAGCGGCGAGGTCAGCAGCAGCAGCTTCGGCGCCGAGAGCAGGTCCATGCGCTCGAGGGACATGTAGACCCGGCCGTTCTGGTCGACCTCGAGGCCCTCGGGGCCGGGCACCAGGGTCACACCGGAGTCGAGCAGCGTCGCCGGCACCGCCCACGGACCGTCGACGAACGCCGCGAGGCTCGGACCGGCGTAGATCGCCGCGACCGACACCTCGCCGCCCTCGAGCGCCTCCTTCGAGCGCGCCATCGCGGCCTCGTACTCGGCGATCAGATCCGCGGCAGCGTCCTCTCGGCCGAAGGCCTCGGCGAGGAACTCGACCTGGTCCTCGGGGGACAGGCTGTCGGGCACGACGGTGACCTTCTCGGCGATGCCCTCGAGCTTGTCGAGTCCCACCTCGTTGGCGAAGAACTCCAGCACGACGATGTGGTCGGGGCGCAGCGCGGCGAGTCGCTCGACGTTGGCCTCGGTCGCGGGCAGCGGCTCGATGCCCTCGGTGTCGAACTCGTCGACGCCCTGGAAGCCCTGGTCCGACACGGTCGCGGTCGAGGCAACGGGAACGACGCCGAGCGCCAGCAGGTCGGCGAGCAGGTACTCCTCGCCGATCGCGACGACGCGACCGTCCTCGGCGCCCTCTTCGCTGCCGCCCTCGGACGCCGCCGACGTCGTGGTCGACGAGCTCGCCCCGTCACTACCCGACGAGCAACCGGCGAGCACCGCCCACAGGGTGAGCATCGCCACGACGGCGAACAGCCCGGGGCGGGAACGGGTGTGGGACGGTCGGGAGGACACGGTGGGACTCCAGCAGGATCGAGGGCGAACGTGGGATGTCAGGTCCACCTTACGGTGCGGCGGACAGGAGTCCACGACGGCTCGATGCGGGTGGCGCGTCGTAGTCTGCGACCGGCGCGCCGACCCGACGTCGGTGCATCTGGAGGCACCGGTGCACGCAGTGACCATCGTCGACAAGGAGCTCGTCTGGCAGGAGCGGCCCGACCCGGTGCCCGGCACCGGCGAGCTGCTGATCGCGGTCCGTGCGGCGGGCCTCAACTCGGGTGACCTGCTCCAGCGCGCTGGATTCTACCCGGCACCGCCCGGGTCGCCCGCCGACATCCCGGGCCTCGAAGCCGCCGGCGAGGTGGTCGGTCTCGGCGACGGCGTCACCGGCTTCGAGCTCGGTGACCGGGTGATGGCGGTCGTCGGGGGCGGTGGCCAGGCCGAACGGCTCGTCGTGCACGAACGCTGCGCGATCCGCGTGCCGGACGCCGTCGGGTGGGCCGAGGCGGGCGGCTTCGCCGAGGTGTTCACCACCGCGCACGACGCGCTGTTCACCCAGGCGGGACTCGCGCCGGGAGAGCGCCTGTGCGTGCACGGCGCCGCGGGCGGGGTCGGCGTCGCTGCGGTGCAGCTGGGCGTCGCTGCCGGCGCGCGGGTGACCGCGA
>JAFAFN010000091.1 GCA_023423475.1 Actinomycetes bacterium
GTTCGGCGGCGCCTGCAGGTGCACCTCGGGCGGCAGGATCAACCGGGCGAGTGCGATGGCCTCGAGGTAGTCCTCGGGAGGGCAGGGTGCGGCGCGGTGCATCGCGGTGCCGTCCTTGGGCAGGAAGTTCTGGACGATCACCTCCTGCACGTGACCGTGACGGGCGTGCGACGCAGCGATCGCGACCAGGGCGTCGATCCGGTCCTGTCGCGACTCGCCGATGCCCACGAGGATCCCGGTCGTGAACGGGATCTGCAGCTCGCCCGCAGCTTCGAGCGTCGCCAGACGGCGGGCCGGGACCTTGTCGGGTGCGCCACGGTGGCAGTCGAGATCCGGGTTGAGCGACTCGATCATCATGCCCTGCGACGGTGACACCGCCCGCAGGCGTGCGAGCTCGTCGCTCGACAGCGCGCCGGCGTTCGCGTGCGGGAGCAGTCCCGTCTCGGTCAGGACGAGCTCGCACATCGCGACCAGGTAGTCGACGGTGCTGGTGTAGCCGTGCTCCTCGAGCCACGCGGCAGCGACCGGATAGCGGGCCTCCGGGCGCTCCCCGAGGGTGAAGAGCGCCTCGTGGCACCCCGAGCGTGCACCCTGGCGGGCGATGGCGAGCACCTCGGCGGGGGAGAGGTAGGGCGATTCGAGCCTGGCCGGCGGTTGGGCGAAGGTGCAGTAGCCGCAGCGGTCCTGACAGAGCTTGGTCAGGGGGATGAAGACCTTCGGCGAGTAGGTCACCCGCGTGCCGGTCGTGGTGTCACGAACGCCACGGGCCGCGGCGAGCAGGTCCGGCGCGGCGAGCGCCGCGACGTCGGTGGGATCGATCACGCGTGGTGCTCCCTGTGCATCTGAGGTGTGAGGGGATCCGATGGACCCGGTCGGTTCGGTGCAGCGTCGACCGGCGGTCCCGGACGGCTGGCGATGTCGGTGGGGGCGTAGGAACGCTCGCAGGTCCAGCAGTAGAAGCCGAGGTCGACCTCGGTGCCGCACGGCTCGTGGACGAGCAGCGTCGGCGCCCCACCGTCGTGGGTCCAGCGGTCGCCCCACTGCATGAGGGCGACCAGGATCGGCGAGAGCTCGATGCCCATCTTGGTGAGCCGGTACTCGTAGCGAACCGGGCGCTCCTGGTAGGCCCGCTTCACCAGGACGCCGTGGTCGACGAGTCGCCGGAGACGGTCGGCGAGCACGGCCCGGGGGATCTCGAGGTCCCGACGGAACTCGTCGAAGCGGCGCAGTCCACGGAACGAGTCGCGCAGGATGAGGATCGTCCATCGGTCACCGACGATCTCGAGCGACGCGGCGATCGAACACGCCTCGGCGGCGGGCACGTCGCCGCCGTCGTCGGGATGCTCGTGCATCTCGACGACGTCGCCCGTCACCGGTGTCGGATCGTCCCCCTGGACCTGCATCGCCGCCGACCGTAGCAGGTTCGGATCACGAACCAACTCGGTTCGCCGTGTGAACCGACTGGGGTGGACGACCCCGGGCCGATCCGATGGCGGCTGCGGCGCGGGATCGCACCCGGCGGCTCGTCCCACTCGTAGGCTGTCGGGTCCGACACCGCCACCATGCCGGGCGGGTGAACGACAGGGGACCCAGATGAGCCAGCCGCAGGACGCCGCCGACGACCAGCCGACCGATTCGACCGACGGCGGACCGACGTTCTCGTCGTCGAACGCGGCGATCGTCGGGCTGGTCATCGTGGCGCTGATCGCGGCGCTCGCCGTGGTCGCGGTGCTGGTGTTCCGGGCCGACGAGGACGACGAGGTCGTGTCGGGTGGTGATCAGGGCGGGTCGACGTCGTTGCCGGCCGAGACCACTCCGCCATCGGAACCGGAGCCGAGCGTCCCCCTCGGTGCCGACAGCCCGCTGGTCGGCCTGACCGAGGCCGAGGTCCGCGAGCGCTACGCGCTGGTGCGCGTGGTCGAGATCGACGGTGAGCCGCAGATGACGACGATGGACCTCCAGCAGGGCCGCATCAACCTGGCGGTCGAGGGCGACGAGGTCGTCGGCGCCACCGTCGAGGGCTGCGACGAGATCACCGACGACTCGCCGCCGTGGATCCGCCAGGCGTGCGACCCGGACCCCGACAACGACGGCCCGAGCACCTTCGGCAAGCTGCTCGCCGACCCCGACGGCGGCGACGAGCTCACCCTCGAGGTCGGCACCCAGGGTGACCAGTACCACCAGGGCATGGTGATCCGGCCGACCTCGGACGAGACACGGGTGGTGCTGCTCGACGGCACCCCGATCACCGCGGACGAGCTGCTGCCCGACGACGTCGTCTACGTGTGGGCTGCGGACGAGTGCGCGGAGTCCTCACCCGTGCAGTGCGACATCCACGTGATCCTCGTCGACCGATGAACTGCGCCGTGGGACCGCTGTTGCTGCAGCAGTCCCACGGCCCCTTCCGACTCAGAGCGATGCGGCGCGTGCCTCGAGCACGCCGAGCAGCTCGTCGAAGCTCTTCTCGAACGCGGTGACACCCTCGGCCTCGAGCACCCGGGCGACCTCGTCGAGGTCGACCAGCTCGCCGATGAGGTGCCAGGTGCGACGTGCACCGTCCAGGTCCGCGTCGACGGTCCTCGCCACGGTGCCGTGGTCGTCGAAGGCCTCGAGCGTGGCGTCGGGCAACGTGTTGACGGTGTCGGGCCCGATGAGCGTGTCGACGTAGAGCGTGTCGGGGAAGTCCGGGTTCTTGGTCGACGTCGACGCCCACAGCGGGCGTTGCACCCGCGCACCGAGCGCCGCCAGCGCGTTCCAACGCTCGCCGGAGAAGGTCTCGAGGAACGCGCCGTAGGCGAGCTGTCCCTGCGCGACCGCAGCACGACCGATCAGATCGAGCGCCTCGGGGCTGCCATCCGCGACGAGACGACGATCGACCTCGGTGTCGACCCGACTGATGAAGAAGCTCGCCACCGAGCTGATGTGTGACAGGTCCGTCGCTCCCGCGGCGACCGCGTCCTCGAGACCCGCGAGGTAGGCCTCCATCACGTCGCGGTAGCGATCGAGGCTGAAGATCAGCGTCACGTTGATGCTGCGACCCTCGCCGATCATCGTGCGGATCGCGGGGACGCCCTCGGCCGTCGCGGGGATCTTCACGTACAGGTTGGGTCGGTCGATGCGGTCCCAGAGCTCGCGAGCCTGCGCTTCGGTGGCCTCGCGGTCGCGGGCGTACGCGGGGCTGACCTCGACCGACACGAAGCCGTCGGCACCATCGGAGTCCTCGTGGATCGGCGCCAGCAACGCGAGCGCGTCCACGATGTCGGTGACGACGAGCTCCCAGTACGCCTGCTCGATCGACGCACCTCCAGCGACCAGTTCGCCGAGCTGCTCGGTGTACTCGTCACCGGACTCGATCGCCTTCTGGAAGATCGACGGGTTCGAGGTGATGCCACGCACCCCGCGATCGAGCCACCGCTGGATCTCACCGGAGGAGATCCAGCTGCGCTTGAGGTTGTCGAGCCATGGGCTCTGGCCCTCGGCGGTGTGCAGGTCGTGGAGGGTTCCCATGACCGCGACTCTAGAGGGCGCCCATCGCATCGTCGGCGGGCGCCCGTCACAGTGCTGGCTCGCTCAGAGCAGGGAGCGGACCTTCTCGGCGACGTGCTCGGCGGTGATGCCGAGCTGCTCGAGCACGACGCCACCCGGCGCCGAGGCACCGAAGCGGTCGATGCCGACCGAGAGGTCGGCGTACTTCGACCATCCGAGGGTCACACCGGCCTCGACCGACACCGTGGGCACACCCGCCGGCAGCACGCTCGCCCGATAGGCGTCGTCCTGGGCGTCGAAGAGCTCCCACGACGGCAGCGACACGACCCGGGTCGGGACCCCACCGGCGGCCAGCGACTCCGCAGCAGCCACCGCGACCGCGACCTCGGTGCCCGTCGCGACCACGATCGCCGCGGGCTCGTCCGCGTCGTGCACGACGTAGCCGCCACGGGCCACGCCCTCGATCGCCCGCTCGGCCGACGTCGCGAGCACCGGGGTGTTCTGGCGGCTCAGGATCAGCGCCACCGGACCGGTGCCGTCGATGATCGCCTTCCATGCACCGGCGACCTCGTTGCCGTCCGCCGGTCGGATGACCGTGAGGTCGGGGATGAGCCGCAGCGACATGACGTGCTCGATCGGCTGGTGCGTCGGACCGTCCTCGCCGACGCCGACCGAGTCGTGGGTCCACACGAACACCGCCTTTGCCTGCGAGAGCGCCGCGAGGCGCACTGCGGGCCGCATGTAGTCGGAGAACACCAGGAAGGTGCCGCCGACGGGGAGCACGCCGCCGTGCAGCGCGGCGCCGACGAGCGCGGAGCCCATCGCGTGCTCGCGGATGCCGAAGGCGATCTGCGGCCCACCAGGCTCGTCGGAGGAGAGCAGCGTCTGGCCCTTGAGGGTCAGACCGACGTTGCCGGTCAGATCGGCTCCGCCGGCGACGAGGCCGGGGACCTGGTCGAAGATGGCGTTCAGGACCTGCTGCGACGCGACGCGCGTGGCCGGCTTCTCGTCGGGGCCGAAGGTGGGCAGCGACTGCTCCCAGCCGGGCAGGCCCGCGGCACCCAGGGTGGCCTCCCACTCGGCCTCGCGGCCGGCCAGCGCCGCCTGTGCACGCTGGTCCCAGTCGGCCCGCACGATGGCACCTCGACCGCCGGCGGTGCGGTAGAGGTCCAGCACCTCGCCCGGCACCAGGAACGGCTCGTCCGGGATGCCCATGACGGCCTTGGTCGCCGTGATCTCGGCGTCGCCGAAGGCGAGGCCGTGCGCGGCGGCGTCGTCGGTGTGGTCCGGCGACGGGAAGCCGATGTGGGTGCGCAGCACGATGAGGGACGGCTGGGACTCGTGGTCGCGGGCCTCGGCGAGCGCCGCCTCGAGCGCGTCGAGGTCCTCGCCCGCCTCGCCCAGCTCGATGACCTGCCAGCCGTAGGAGCGGAAGCGGTTGACCGCGTCGTCGCTGAGCGCGAGCTCGGTCGGCCCGTCGATCGAGATGTGGTTGTCGTCGTAGACGTAGACGATGCGTCCCAGGCCGAGGTGGCCGGCGAGCGACGCCGCCTCGTGGCTGACGCCCTCGGAGAGGTCACCGTCGGAGACGATGCCGTAGATGTGGTGGTCGACGACGTCCGCACCGAAGCGGGCACGCAGCGACTGCTCCGCGATCGCCATGCCGACGCCGTTGGCGAAGCCCTGGCCGAGCGGACCCGTCGTGACCTCGACACCCGCGGTGTGGTGCACCTCCGGGTGGCCGGGGGTGGCCGAGCCCCACTGGCGGAACTCCTTGAGGTCGTCGAGCTCGAGGCCGTACCCGGTGAGGTGGAGCATGGCGTACTGCAGGATGGACGCGTGGCCGGCGCTCAGGATGAAGCGGTCGCGGTTCGGCCAGTCGGGTGCGGCCGCGTCGTAGCGCATGATCCGGGTCCACAGGACGTGGGCGAGCGGGGCGAGCGCCATCGCGGTGCCCTGGTGCCCCGATCGTGCGGCGTTCGGGGCGTCCATCGAGAGCCCCCGGACGACCTTGATCGCCAGCTCGTCGAGCTCGGATCCGGTCCCCGACGCGACCTGTGCCTCTGACATGTGCTTCCCAACTTCCTGGTGCGACGACCCGGCGATCGTAGCGACCGGCGCAGAGCCCGCCGAAATGCACCCGATCGTCAACCGACCGGGAGCACCACCAGCGACGACGAGCGACGTCGGGAGCGACCCGCGACCGGCACGAACTCCCTGCCGACCACGACGCCGGCGACCGGCGCGGGACCGACCGCTTCGACCACTGCACCGGCCTCGGCATCGGGGCGACCGTGGAACCTCGCCCCGCGCAACGCGGAGAGCACGACGAAGGACCCGGCGCCATGCGACGAGGCGGACATCGCCTGGGTGACGAGCTCCGGTTCGACCACCGACGGATCACGCACCTCGAACCGGACGGTGCTCCCGGTCGGGACGCGTCCGCCGACCACGAGCCCACCGGTGTCCGCATCGCCACCCAGCAGGGCGAACCGCTCGACGGGCACCTCGCCGCTCGGACGGCGCACGAGCCCCACGAACAGCCCGTCGACCGCGAGCGAGGCCAGCTCCGGAGCGAGCGCGGCGAGCAGCTCGTCGAGGCACTCCCGTGCGGGGCGGCCGCCGAGCCCTGCGAGCACCGTGACGTCGTCGGTGGGACCGGGCGGCGACACGTCGGTCACCGTCACCGACGGACCGATGGCCCTGCCGGCGAAGGACAACAGCGGGGTCGAGGCCTGCTCGACCCCGAACAGCAGTCCGACGGCACCGTCGTGCCAGGTCGCGGCGTCGAGCACCAGCCGGTTGCCGCCGCCGTGTCGCGCCGCCGAGAGCTCGCCCCCGACGACCACGAGTCCCGGCGCGACCAGCGCGAGGTCCTCGAGCAGCGCGTCGGCGTCCACGCTGAAGGGGTCGGTGAAGAGGACCAAGGTGCCGGTCGCTCCTCGCAGTTCGTCGAGGCCGTCGGTCCGCGGCCCGTCGGGGGAGCGTCGGGTGGTCAACCGGACCGGCCGGATCGGCACCTCTCCACCTCGGTGGTCCCACGCCGCGAACATCATCACCGCGACGCTGCGGTCGACCTCCCGCGCGCCGCCGATCACACCTTCGACGGTCACCGCCAGGAGGACCTCGGGCCCCAGCAGACGGCGAGCGGCCGCGACGACGTCGTCGAGCGCGCCGACGAGCGGCTCCGTGACCGCGATCACGAGTGCGACGGGACCGGGGCCTCCGGCTTCGAGCAACTCGCCGAGGCACGACCCCACGGCGTGCGCGGGGACCGGGTGCTCCGAGACGGCGGCTGCGACCTCGAGCGACACCGCGTCAGGCGACGGGGGGCAGCAGCGTGTAGGGGACGATCGTCGGGTCGCCGGAGCCGATGCGGCACTGCGCCTCGACCGTTCCCGGCTCGTCGAACTCGAGCTCGCCGCGAACCAGCCGGTACGCGAACTTCCCGGGTTCGACATCGACCGGCTGCACGTTGCGGGCGATCTGCTCGCCGTCGCGGACGAAGACGACCTCGAGCACGCCGTTGGGGTCCTCGCCGACGCCGTTGCGCACGATCACGACGAGGTGCGGGGTGATCGTCAGCGGGAACGGCTCGGACGCGGGCGCCGAGAACTGGATGCCCGTCAGGTCGATCCGGGTCGAGGGGCCCGGCACCGCCCGCAGCTCGATCTCGTCGATGAACAGGGCGGACACGATCTGCATGGCACGAACTCTAGGAGTGACCGCCGACGCGTTCGAACACCGCGGCCACGAGGTGATCGGTGACGCTGCGGGGCGCCACGTAGGAGGCGGTCGACGCCACCCAGCGGCTCTCGTCGTCCTGGCCCATCGCCGGAAGGAGCGACCCCCGTCCGCCGAGCACCTGCCGCCGAGACGGCTCCGGGAGCGGCCACATCACGAGCAGCAGGGGAGCCGCTCGTCCGGCTTCGTCGAGGTCGGCCGCCAGCAGCTCGGCGCAGACCCTGATCACCGACGCCTCGGCCCGGAGCTGCACCGCCCACGGCTCCACGGCCTCGCCGAGGCCCGTCACGTCGACCGCCTCGGCGGCCACCGCCCACGACCTGAGCTCGTCGAGCGCCCCGGGCTCGTGTCGCAGCGCCGCGTCGGCGAGTCGCCACGGCTCCTCTCCGTCGCATCCTTCGAGGAACACGCGGTCCGCACCCGCGGCGTCGTGCCACGCCTCGACGGGGTCCTCGCCGCGCAGCCACGCGGCGGCCGACAACAGGGCCGGCAGGCTGACCCGCGGCTGCACCATCGGGTTGGCCAGGTAGCCACCGAGCTCGGCCACCAGCTCCGGCTCGCGTCCGCGCAGGGGCCCGGTGAACAGGTGATCGACCATCACGGCGTCGTTCACCGGCGTGTTGTCCCAGAGCAACGGCCGCCGTCCGCCCATGTTCGACGACCACGTCCTGGCGTCGTCCGCCGTGATGGTCGAGTTGACGACGTGACGCCCGGTCCAGCCGATCGGCACCCCGGCGGGCACGGTCGCGTCGAGCTGCTCGAGGTACGGCGGCCGGAGCAGCCCGGTGTAGTGGAGCGGCACCATGAACAGCTCGACGTCCGGATCGAGCTGGTCGCGCAGCCACGACGTGAGCTCGCCGTGGCGCCGGCCGAGTCCGGGCGCAGGGTCGAGG
>JAFAFN010000156.1 GCA_023423475.1 Actinomycetes bacterium
GGGTCGAGTTCTCCGAGATCGAGTCCGACGGTCGCACGGGCTACCGGCTGTTCGTCCCGTTCGACGACTACCGGGAGCTCCAACAGGTACTGCTCGCCGGCGGCACGGTCGCGGACCAGCCGGTGCAGCTCTTCAGTGCCCTGCAGATCGTCGAGCTGCCCGACGACGCCGGGTGGCAGCTCGATGCCGAGTTGCTGCCCCTCGCCCAGTCGATCGCGAGCGTCGATTCGAACCTGGTGCCCGAGTCGATGCGCGACCTGCTCGACTCCGCCGGGGTCGGGGCGAACTCGAACGGGTTCGATCTGTCCATCTCGTTGCCGGGCACGGTCGTCGCCTCGAACGCCACGTCGACCGACGGGGGGACCGCCACCTGGACCCTGGACGACCCCGAGGCGCCTGCGACGCTGAACATGAGGACCGAGCCGAAGGAGTTCCCGACGCCGGTCCAGCTGGTGCTCGGCGGCGCCGCGCTCGCCGTGGTGCTGGGCCTCTTCCTGTTCGTGTTGGGCGCGACCAGGAAGCACTCCTCGGCGAAGCAGCCACGACAGAGCCGAACGCGTCGTGCGACGTCATCGGCGAGCGATGCCGGGGACGCCGGTTGGGCGAAGCAGCCGGTCGGGACCGCACCGTCCGAGGCCAGCAACCGTCCCGACGAGCTGCCCTCGTTCGGCACGCCGACCTCGCCGAGGCCTGCGGCCCCGAGTCCTCGTCCTGCAGCCCCTCTGCCACCGCCACCTCCGCCACCCCCTCCGCCGGCTCAGTCCCATCCCCATCCCCAGCCCCAGGGCCCTGCGGACTGGGCGCCCCCCGTGGGCCAACAGCCCGTCGAGCACCCGCCCGTCGATGCACCGACACCTGACGCGTGGGCACCGCCTGCGGGGGAGCCGACCCCGGTCGTGCCGCCGCCCGCGCCGGTGAGTTCGCCCGGCTGGTACCCGGACCCCGACGACCCGTCGGGACAGCGCTGGTGGAGCGGGACCGACTGGACCGACCACCGAGCCTGATTTCCGACCACCACATCTGACCCGTTCTCGCGCTGATCGCCTCGAAACGATCAGTGACTCCGCTGCTCCAGATACATGGCTAAGTCTGGCTAAGCTCGGTTCATGTCATCTGTGACGGTGAACACCCACGAAGCGAAATCTCGCCTCTCGGAGCTCATCCGCCAGGTCGAGTCAGGCGATGAGGTGATCGTCGCTCGCAACGGTCAGCCGGTCGCCAAGCTCATCGCGTGGCCGCCGCCGAAGCCGGTGCGTCGACCCGGTCAGTGGGCCGGCCGGGTCGAGATCGTCGGTGACGTCGTCGGCAGCGATGACGACGTCACCGCGATGTTCGACGAGTCCGCCGAGGCCGTCGACGGCGCGCCGTGAGGCTCCTGCTCGACAGCCACGTCGTGCTCTGGTGGATGGTCGATGACCAGGCCCTGGGTCCGGTGACCAGGGCGCACATCTCCGAAGCGGATGAGGTCTACTTCTCGGCGGTCACGCCCTGGGAGCTCGGCATCAAGCGGTCCCTCGGCAAGCTCCTGCTCCCTGACGGAGCCTTGGGCGACATCGAGTCCGCAGGCTTCTCGCCGCTGTCGATCTCTCCGCTCGACGGAGAACGTGCGGCCGGATTGCCGCTGCTCCATCGCGACCCGTTCGATCGCATGCTGGTCGCCCAGGCGAGTGGCAACGACCTGACGCTGGTCTCGGCCGACCGCCGACTCGGCGAGTACGACGTGACACTGCTCGACGCCCGGACCTGACCGCCCACCAGCCCGACGTCGGGGACCTGTCGTGGAGCGGACGAGGGTCGAGGGCCTGAATTCGTCATGACGCGGCGGTGGGCACCACTCCAGGGGCGCTCGCGATGGCAGCATCGGCGAGTCGTATGGCCCATGGCGACTAGGCCGATCGGTGGTTTGGTCGAACTTCGTTCAGGGTCATTGACACCTGTGTCGATAGTTGGTCATGGCTCCTGACCGCGCACGTCGCATGCTCGACGCCGCGTTCGACTCGATCCCCACCGGGGTGATCGTGCAGGACCGCGACGGCCAGATCGTCGCGTCCAACAAGCCCGCGCGCCGCGCCCTCGGCTTCGACAAGGAGCAGCTCCACGGTCGCAGCAAGTCCGACAGCATGTGGAGCATCACCGACCGGGACGGCAGGACCCTGTCGGTCGAGGACTTCCCACCGATGCAGGTGCTCCGCACCGGTCGCCCCGTCAACGGGCAGCTGCTCGGCCTGCGCCGCGCAGACGACGTCACCTGGTGCTTCCTCGACAGCGTCCCGCTCTTCGACGACGACGGCGCACTCGAAGGTGTCGCGACCTATTTCCGCGACGCCAACGCCACGGTGCGCAACGAAGACCTGCACGCCCGCCTGCTCGACGAGATGAGCGACGCGTACGTGCTGCTCGATCCGGAGGCGCGGTACACCTTCGTCAACCGCGCCGCCGCCACGATCCTGGCCGGCAGCGCCGAGGAGCTGGTGGGCCAGGACTTCCTCGAGCGGTTCCCGTCGCTCGTCGGATCGATCTACGAGCACAGCTTCGTGCGAGCGCTCGGTGGGGAGTCCGTCCGCTTCGAGGGCTTCGTCGCTGAGCTCGACCGGTGGCTGGAAGTCCGAGCGCATCCGGTCGCCGACGGAGTCGTCGCCTACTTCAGCGACGTGACCGCCCGTCGCGCTGCCGAGCAGGAGCGCGTCGAGCTGTTGCACCTCGCCGAGCAGGCTCGTGTCCGCCTCGTGCGCGCCGCGACCCGGGATGCGCTCACGGGGCTGTTCAACCGCGAGTCGCTCGCCGAGTGGCTGACCGAGCGGGTCGCGCACTCCGAGCCGGTGTCGGTCGTGTTCGTCGACCTCGACCACTTCAAGCGGGTCAACGACACGCTCGGGCACGCCGAGGGCGACGCGCTGCTCGTCGAGGTCGCTCGACGTCTGCGGGCGTTGGTGCGCTCCGAGGACGTCGTTGCACGACTCGGCGGCGACGAGTTCGTCCTGGCGATCACCTCGGACGCACGCGATGCCACCTATCGCCTGGCCCGGCAGGTGCTGATCGCGCTGCGCGAGCCGATCACGAGCCGTGGTCGACGACTCGTCGTGACCGGGTCGGTCGGCATCGCCTTCTCGTCGCCGGGCTCGACGTCCGAGACCCTGCTGCGCGACGCGGACGCCGCGCTCTACCAGGCCAAGGACGCCGGTCGGAACCGCTGTGAGACCTTCGACGACCACGCCCGTGAGCTGGTCGCCGCACGACTCGAGGTCGAGAGCGAGCTGCTCGGCATGGCCGAGCGCGACGAGCTGCGTGCCCACTACCAGGCGATGTTCGACCTGCGCACCGGACGTCCGGTCGCGGTCGAGTCACTCGCTCGCTGGGATCACCCCCGACGCGGCCTGCTGGGGGCGGGGGAGTTCATCCCCGTCGCCGAGGAGTCCGGGCAGATCGTCGCGATCGGCGACCGGATGATCGACCTGGTCATCTCGGACCTCGAGCGACTCGGTGAGGCGACGGGTCACGACGGCGTCCGGGCCTGGGTCAACGTGTCGGTGCGTCAGCTCGACGAACCGGGCTTCACCGACCGACTCGGTGCACGTCTCACCGGTTCGGACCACCTTGGCCGCTCGCTGATGGGCCGCGTCGGGAT
>JAFAFN010000170.1 GCA_023423475.1 Actinomycetes bacterium
GACCCGCTCGGCAACCTATCCGGCGACCTCGGGTGCATGTCGGGCCGATGCGCTCGACGGGACCTCGAGGCCGTATCGACCGAGCTGCCGTGACCAGAACCCGAAGAGCGGGCCGACCGACAGGCCCATCGCCACGGTGCCGAGCCCGATCCGCCCGCCGATCGCGAAGCCGAGCCCCGCCATCACCACCTCCATGACGATCCGTGCCCCGGCCGGGGTGCGCCCCGTGCGACGAGCGAGCGACAGCATCACGCCGTCCATCGCCGAGGCCCCGAGCGCAGCGGTCACCGACACGACGGCGCCCAGCATCATCACGACGGTGCCGGCGACGAAGGCGGCCCAACGCGCCCAGAGCGGATCGAAGCTCAGCGTCAGCGGCTCGAGCGCATCGATCCAGAGTCCGGCGACCACCGGGATCACGAGCGTCCCGACACCGAGCGGTGCTCGGAGCGCCACCGCGAGCGCCACGATGACGGCGGCGAGGACCATCGACGCCGTGCCGGTCGACAGACCGGTCCGGGCGACGATTCCCTCCTGCACGGCGAACAGCGGTCCGTTGCCGACGCCGGCCGCAGCCGTCAGGAGATAGCCGTAGGACGAGAGCGCGGTGCCGAGGACCACGAGCAGGATCCGGCTGGCGACATGACGAGGGGAGGTGGCGTCGGACGCGGTGACGCGGCCGGCGTCAGGGCGCACCACGAGGGCGCGCTGCACTCGGGCAGACATGGGAGCACTCCGGGGAGGACGAGAGGGGGTCGAGTCCCCCTGGGTGCACGCCCGGACGTGAGGACCGACTCAGCGTGGCAGCGGCGCGCGGGCCCCGCAATCCGATACCCGGTGACTCCTGTCGCCCTGCTCCGGTAGAGTTGCCGACGCACATGGGGCTGACTGGTTTCGACGTTGGGACCTGGAAGTCGGATTTGCGACCCGAGTTGTCTCAGACTCGTTAAACGGGGGCACCAAATGAACCGCCAAGAATGAGCAGTTCGCTCTCGCCGCCTGATCTTTTTCAGTAGGTAGAAGAGCAAAATCGTGACCAGCAATGGCGCACGGGGCCGGATCCCCACAGCCCGGCAACAGAAGTGGGGATGGACCGTAGGGAAAGACCACTGACGGCGTGAAAGAACGCTGACATCGGGGAAAGACCCGGCGGTTACTCCTCGGAGTCCACTGACCCGCCAGTCCGGTAGCCGCTAAGGCCGGAATGCGGGAATGGTCGTATCGGGTTCGGTGACCACCTGGCGGACGGGGGTTCGATTCCCCCCAGCTCCAAGAGTGCTCAGGAGACATCTTGAGCGCTCCTGGAGCTGCCGGAACCACCTGCCCCATCTCGGGAAGGGGAGCCACCCCACCGGTAGGGTCGCCCCGTGAGCAGGACTGCCGGCGTGCCGGACCGACGGGCGACGATCCTGGCTGCGGCCGCCGAGCTGTTCGCCCAGAAGGGCGTCGCCGGCGCCGGCATCGACGAGATCGGTGCGCTCGCCGGGGTCACCGGGCCGGCGATCTACCGCCACTTCCGAGGCAAGGACGCGCTCGTGCGGGCGGTCATCCTCCAGGGCCTCGCCGCGTTCGAGCTGCCCGAGGGCGCCATCGCGGACGGGCTCGGGGCCATGTCGCGCCACGCGGCGATCGCCGCGCTCGACGCACCGGCGTTCCTGGTCACCTACCTGCGCGAACGACATCGGCTCGACGGTGAGGCACGCGACGAGCTGCTCGAGCTCGAACGACAGCTGTTCCGACCGTGGCGCGACACGATGCTCGACCTGCAGCCGTCGCTCGACGCGGACGAGCTCGCCCGCCGGCACCGCGCCGTGTTCACCGCGGTCGGCGCCACGGCGTCGCGAGGTAGCAAGACCCCGCGAGCGAGGCGGGAGGACCTCCTGGTCGACTCGATGGTCGCGGTGCTGTCCCTCCCACCGCTGCCGACGCGGCCGCCGCCGGCTCCGGCGCCCACGTGGTCGGTCCCACCCGGTCGGCGTGACCAGATCCTCGCGGCGGCCATGACGCTCTTCCGCCAGCGCGGGTTCCACGGCGTGAGCATGGACGACATCGGTACCGCCACCGGCATCACGGGGCCCACGATCTACTTCCACTACGAGTCCAAGCTCGACGTGCTCGTCGAGGCGCACGAGCGGGCGAGCATCCGGACCTGGGTGGCCGTGCAGGACGCGGTCAGGGACGCCGAGTCGGCCGCCGACGCGCTCGACCGGCTCGCTGCCGCGCAGCTCGCGGTCGCCGCCCAGAACAGCGACCTGATCCTCGTGACCAGTCGCGAGATCGCGATGCCCGACGCCGCGGACCGTGAACGACTCGAGCAGCGCGCCGCCGACATCGTGGACATCTGGACCGCGGTGCTCGGCGAGCTCCGCTCGGAGCTCGGGCGCTCGGAGCTCCGGGCCGTGCTGACCGGCGTGTTCCCCCTCATGAACCAGACCGCCTACCTGCTCGCCCGCCCGGAGGACGGCATCGCGCTCGTGCGTGCCTGGGCGCAGGGAGGGACACCAGCTGCGTGAACGAACCCTTGACTGAGGTTAAGGCAGATTCCGAACTCCAACAGTGAGGCACTGGGAGCGACCAGAAGTTGTGAACGATCCCTTGATGTTGTGACTGCATCGTCGCTACGGTGCTGGCTGCGCTGCCGCGGGCTCGTGCCGCGGCAGGTTCGACAGGGGGAGGTCGACGCATGCGGTCACGGATCGTTCGTCGGTTGCTGGTGTCAGGGGTCGTGGTCGGATGCATCGGCGTGCTGGCGCCGGGCCTCGCCGGGGCCCGTGAGGGCTCGGAACGAACGCCCGGGTTCTCCTCCGGCGACGGCATCGAGGTGCTCGACGTCGCGAGGATCGACGACCACGCGGTCGACGTCCGGATCTCGACACAGCTCATCAGCGACGGTGCCACGTTGCGGGGCAACCACGTCCGCATCGTGCTGCCCGAGGGCTACGACCCCCGCTCGCCCCGCCGCTACCCCGTGCTCTTCCTGCTGCACGGCGGTGCCAGCTCGTACACCACCTGGTACGAGTCGAACGCCGCGGACATCGTGCGCCTGGCGGGCGACGACCTCATCGTCGTGCTGCCGGACGGCGGCAAGATCGGGATGTACACCGACTGGGTCGATCAGCGCCGCTTCCGCCAGAGCTGGCTGACGTTCCACCTGACCCAGCTCATCCCGTTCATCGACCGGAACCTGTCGACCGTCCCCGATCGAGGATCGCGGGCGATCGCGGGGGTCTCGATGGGCGGCGGTGGCGCATTCCACTACGCCGCCGAACGACCCGACCTGTTCGGGGTCGCGGCGAGCTTCTCCGGCGTGCTCAACCCGCACGACCCGTTGGCCGTCGCGGGGCTCGCCGCGGTGAACGCCTATTGGAAGATGCCCACCTTCGGACAGTTCGGCCTCCCCTACTGGCCGTACTGGGAGCCGTGGAGGGCGGCGAACCCGATCGCACACGCGGAGCGCTTCCGCGACATCACCACGTTGCTCTACGTCGGCGAGGGTGCCGACCCCGTCGAGTACCAGATGCGCACCTACACCGAGCAGATGAGCCGGGCGCTCACCCGAGCGGGCGTCGAGCACACGTTCGTCAACTACGGACGCCCCGGCGGCCGCTGCCACGGCGGCCACGAGATCGGCTGCGGCGCACACGCGCTCGCGCTGGCGATGCCGGAGATCCGCACTCCACTCGGGCTCCCGGCGACCGCAGGGCGGGGCACGTCGTGACGCAGCGATGGGCCAGACCCGCGTTCGTCGCTGCGGGGGTCGTGGTGGCGGCCGCGGTGCTCGTCGCGGTGGTGAACGGTGCGATCGCCTCCGACGAGGTCGAGACGGCGGCGACCACCACCCGACCCGCCGCGCCGTCGCCGGCCGAGATCACCTCGTTCACGCTCGCGACGGACCTGGTCGACACGGGCGCCCCGGGCGGCGAGCTCGCGGATGACCGGTCCACACCGAAGGTCAACGTGCTGCTCCCGGAGGGCTACCACGACGACCTGGAGGAGCAGTTCCCCGTGCTGTGGCTGCTGCACGGGGCCGCACACGGCGTCGACGCATGGGCCGACGGCATCGAGGAGCTCGCCGACGACATGGGGGCGATCGTCGTCATGCCCGACGGCGGCCGCTACGGGATGTACGCCGACTGGTTCTCCGACGGTGAACGCGGCGACCCGGCCTGGGCGACGTTCCACCTCGAGACCCTCCGCGACGAGATCGAGTCACGGTTCCGGGTCCGCGACGGCCGGCAGTGGCACGCACTCGCCGGGGTCTCGATGGGCGGCCAAGGAGCGCTGCGCTACGCCGCCATGCTGCCCGGCTACTTCGGGTCGGTGGCGACGTTCTCCGCAGCGATGCCCGACATGCAGTCCCCGATCGCCGAGGTACAGGTCGATCAGCTCGCTCGAGGCGCCGCCACCTACGAGGACGTCTTCGGTCCACCCGACGGCGCGTACGCCGAGGGCAGCAGTCCTGCCGCGCTCGTGTCGAACCTCGAGCACACGCGGGTCTTCGTCACCTCCGGCGACGGGACCAACTGCGCCGAGGACCCGGTCAACGACGAGAGCATCGCGAACGACGGGGCGATCGAGACCGTGATCAGCCGGGAGCAGGCCAGCTTCGTGGAGGCCGCGCTCGCGGCCGGCGTGGACGTGACGGCGTCGACGACGTGCGGCGTGCACACCTTCGGCGTCTGGGACCGCGCGTTCCTCGCCGCCCGCGAGTGGGACTTCTTCGAGGCAGTCCCCGAGGCGCCCGAGCAGTGGAGCTTCCGGACCGTCGCGACGACGGGCGAGGTGTGGGGCCTGCCCTACTCCTTCGCCGAGCCGCCGACCGATGTCGTCAGCATCTCGCGCACCGGTCACACGCTCCGCGCAGAGGGGACCGGCGCACTGACGCTCGGCGACGGCGACTGCCGCATCTCGGGCCGGCTGCCGTTCTCGGCGACGCTGCCCACGGGCTGCTGAGCCTGGCTGCCGACCGGTCGCCGCTCACCGAGCGTGCAGGTTCGGGATCCAGCAGCGCACGGTCCGGGTGTACTCGTCGTAGGACGCGCCGAAGCGCGCACGCAGGTCGGCCTCCTCCTCCGGACGGATGAGCAGGTCCCACACCACCGCGCCAGCGACCGCAGCGACGAGCACCATCCACGACCCGAACCAGAGCCCGATGCCGATCGTCTGGAGCGCACCCGCGACCGCCATCGGGTTGCGCACCACGCGGTACGGTCCGGCGACCACCAGATCCCTCGCCGTCGCAGCGGGCAGCGGTGTGCCCCGACCCAGCAGTGCCATGGTCACGCACGACCACAGACCGAGCGCGCTCGCGAGCAGGAACACCACGACACCGACGAGGTCGGCCCACGGTTGGGCGAGGAACGGCCAGCCGACCCCGAGCCGACGCTCGAGGGCGCTGAGCACCACCGGGACCACGACGAAGAACGTCGTCCAGAACACCACGAGCTGCGTCAGGCTGCGCCGCAGGTGGTGTGACCCCGTCGAGTCCTCGGCGACGCGGAACCTGAAGGGTCCGACGAAGAACCGGTCGGTCGGCAGTCGCCCGGACCAGATGGTGACCGTCGCCGCGACGCTGCCGATCGAGGCCAGCGCCATCAGCACACAGCCCCAGCCCGCTCGTTGGGCCGCCAGCCCCTGGCCCCACAG
>JAFAFN010000263.1 GCA_023423475.1 Actinomycetes bacterium
GTGCAGGTGCGTCAGGAACACCTTGTGCAGGAACACCGCGGCGGGCACGCCTGCCGCGGCCAGGCGCATCGACACACCCCTGCCGCAGTCGAAGAGCAGGTTCAGCCCGCCGACCTGCACCAACGTGGCCGGCCCCGCGCGGTCCGGGCTGGGCAGCGGCGATCCGGTCCCGAGCAGCGTCACGATCATGTCTGCACCCTTCGAACGATGTACTTGCAGTATGAGTGCAGAGATATCGAGCCTGCAACTGGAACGCGTTCTAGTGCCCCGCCCTACAGTGGCGATCCGACAGAGGAGCTTGCAGCCATGCCCATGCCGACCGACATCCCGATCCTCGACACCATGATCGGGTTCCCGAGCACCGACCGCCGATCGGTCTACAAGTTCCTCGCGCCGAACCTGCGCGACAAGGAGTCCGCCGAGGACTTCAAGATGCCGGCGCAGTACATGTTCAAGGACATCCCCGGCGAGATCGACGAGGGCGTCGACGCCGTCGCCGTTACGCTCGACAACATGGACCGCTACGGGGTGGCGCAGGGCCTGATCAACGTCGGCAGCACCGTGCGCGAGGAGCCCCGCCGGGCGATCCGCGAGCACCCCGATCGCTTCCTCGGCATGGTCGACGTCGACCCCCGTGAGGGCATGGACGCGGTGCGCAAGATCCGCCAGTACCACGACGAGTACGGGATCGTCGCGGTGTCGAGCTTCCCCTCGGGCTGCATGACCTCGACCAACGCGGCGCCGTACTACCCGATCTACGCGACGTGCGCCGAGCTCGGGCTGCCGATCTTCCTGACCTCGGGGGTGCCGGGGCCGCGGGTGCCCCTCGAGCCGCAGAAGGTCGAGCACCTCGACGAGGTGTGCTGGTTCTTCCCGGAGCTGACCATCGTGATGCGCCACGGCGCGGACCCGTGGACCGAGCTCGCGGTGAAGCTCATGCTGAAGTGGCCGAACCTCTACTACTCGACCTCGGCGTTCGCCCCGAAGCACTACCCGGAGCCGATCATCAAGTACGCCAACTCGCGTGGCGCCGACAAGATCATCTACGCGGGCTACTTCCCCGCCGGGCTGACCTACGAGCGCATCATGACCGAGCTGCCGAACGTGCCGTTCAAGGACGAGGTCTGGCCCAAGTTCCTGCGGGGCAACGCGGCGAAGGTCCTCGGCCTCGAGTCCTGATCGGGTGCGGGTCGCGCTCCCCGGTGACGTGATCACCGGGCGTGCGTACCGTCCCGTCGATGCGACTGGGAGCCGATCCGGAGCAGCTCCGTGAGCTGAGCACGGCGCTCCGTGCCGCCGCTCGCACGCTCGACGACATCGGGCCCACGACCGAACGACGGGTCCGCGTTGCCGGCTGGCGCGGTGCCGACGCCATCCGGTTCGAGTCGACGTGGCGGGCATGCCGGCGAGACCTGACCGAGGCAGCGTCGCGCTGTCGCGAGCTGTCCACCGAGGTCACCCGACAGGCCGACCAGCAGATCGCCGCGTCACGAGCCGGTGCCCCGACACCGCCGACCTCGAGCTCGCAGCGCTCCGTGGCGGCGCTGCCGGCGTCCCCGCGCGCCGAGACCAGAGTCGTCGGCGGGCTCGATCTCCGCCTCGGCCCGGCCGTCGCCACCCTCGCGGGAGAGCTGACCTTCCAGCAGCTCGACGACGGTCGCACCCGCGTCACCCTGGCCGAGACGGTCGCGGGCGGTGTCGCGCTCAGCGCCGGGGCGAACGTGACGGCGTCGATCGCGGACGAGGTCGGCTCACCTGTGGCGGCGGACGCCGGCAGCGCCGACGCGCGGGCGAAGCTGGGCGGTGTGCGACGACGTTCGTGGGAGCTCGACGACGGTCGCATCGACGAACTGCTCGCCGCGCTGGCGATCGAGCGCGGGACCTTGACCGCCCCGTGGTACGTCGGGGCGATCGTGGACCACCTGTCACCCCTCGACGTCCCGGCACCCGACCGCACCGAGCTGCTCGGCGAGCTCGACACCTCGGCCGCTGGTGCAGTCGGACTCGGCGCCCTGCGGATCGGAGCGTCCGGCGCGACCAACTCGGCGGTGCGCGCCGGGGTGTCGACCTCGACCGCGACCGACGGCACGGAGCGACGCTCGACCGTCCTGGAGTGGTCGACGAACACCCACGCGGCGATCACCGCGGCCCTCGCCGGCCGGCTCGGGCTGAACCTGCCGGATCCGCAGCGACTGGCGACACATCTGCGCATCGAGCTCGGCGATGCGCCCGATGGCTCGCCCCAGATCGACCTTCGCTGGGCCGGCATCGACGACGAGCGCATCGAGGAGGTGGCGGTGAGGATCGAGCTGCACCGCGATGCCGAGGTCGCCGAGCTGGTCGAGGCGCTGGTTCGCAACGACGTCGGCGCGGTGTCGCAGGCGCTCGACCAGCTCGAGCACATCGAGCTGATCACCTCGACCGGCGAGGTCGACGGCACGACGGCACGGACCGGCGGCAACATCGGGCTCGGCCCGGGGGTCGGGGTGACGCTGCGGGGGCAGCGGATCGACATCGTGCGCGGGCCTACCATCGGCGGATGACCGAACCCAGCGCACAGGACGAGGCGAAGTCCCGCACCGCCGGCATCTTCGACCGGGCAGCTGCCACCTACGACCAGGTCGGCGTCGACTTCTTCGGGTCCTTCGGCGAACGGCTCGTGCAGCTCGCCGCGCTCTCGCCCGGTGAGCGCGTGCTCGACGTCGGCTGCGGTCGGGGTGCGGTGCTGTTCCCTGCTGCTGCGGCCGTGGCA
The DNA here is from genome assembly GCA_023423475.1 of Actinomycetes bacterium. Lineage (GTDB taxonomy): Bacteria > Actinomycetota > Acidimicrobiia > Acidimicrobiales > Microtrichaceae > JAFAFN01. The sequence continues at coordinate 2,753 of JAFAFN010000263.1, forward strand.
CCCGGCGGATCGGTCCTGGGCATCGACCTGTCCGCCGAGATGGTCAGCCGCTGTGCCGCCGACGCCGCGGCCCGAGGCCTCGACGACGTCGAGGTGCGCGTCGGCGACGCCGAAGCGCCAGAGGTCCCGGCGGGTTCCTTCGATGCCGTGCTGGCCGGGCTCGTGCTCTTCTTCCTGCCCGACCCGGGCGCCGCGCTCGACGCCTACCGCGTCGCGTTGAAGGAGGACGGCCGCTTCGCCATGACGTCGTTCGGCCCCGAGGACGAACGCTTCGGGCCGGTGTTCGGCGCCGTCGCCGCCCACATCCCCGCACCCGAGCCCGATCCTGCGGCAGCCGACGAGCTCGCGGCCGACGCCGGCGACGCCGAACCCGACGACTCCGCTCCGACGACCCCCGCACGCGCCCAGGACGGCCCCTTCGCGTCGTCGGCCTCGATCGGCGAACTGCTCGGTGAGCACGGCTTCGGGTCGGTCGACCACCTCGAGGTCGACTACGACATCGCCTTCGATGGCCCCCAGCAGTGGATCGACTGGTCGTGGTCACACGGCGCCCGTCAGCTCTGGGAGCTCGTCGGCTTCGACGGCCACGACGCTGCACACGCCGACGCCATCGCTGCGCTGTCGGCGCTCGCCGAGCCAGACGGCTCGCTCGTGCACCGCTGGACGGTGCGCTACACCGTCGCCCGCCGCTGACCCGACAGCTACTAGCCCAACAGGCTCTACCCCAGCAGAACTCGGGTCGCGTTCTCGAGCTTGGGGACGAGTGAGCCCACGGGCTCGACACCCGAGATCCAGCTGACCAGCGCGGCGAGCCAGATGTCGCTCAGCAGGTCGATGGTCAGCACGTCGCGCTCGCCGGCGGAGCCCTCGGGTGCGGCGTCGACCTCGAGTGCATCGCTGATGATGCGACGCATGAGCGTCCGGGTGTCGGCAACCGCCGGCGCGATCTCGGTGTTGCCCGACACCAGCGCGCGGATCATCGCGACGGTCACCTGGGGCTGCCGCTGCAGCGCCTTGTTGGCACGTCGCAGGACGTCGATCACGCGCTCGACGGGGTCCTCGCCCTCGGGCGGCTTCACCGCGAGGCGATCCGCCAGGCCCTCGATCTCGGCGATCATCACCGAGACGAGCAGGTACTCCTTGGACGGGAAGTAGCGGTACAACGTGCCGAGCGCGACATCGGCACGTTGGGCGACCTCTCGCATCTGCACGGCGTCCCAACCGCCCTCGAGCGCGAGCTCGGCGGTGACCTCGAGCATGCGCGAGCGACGCTCCTGCTGCGCTTGCGTGAGACCTGCGGTACGAACTGCCAACGGTTGCCCTCTTCGATGCGACGAGCGCTGCGCTCGCCGGGTCCGCCGCTGCGGACACCGGGTCAACACCTTAGCTAGAACTTGTTCCAGTTCTAGGGTTGGCGCCAGGCGACGAGCTCGCCCGCGGCGGCCTCGATCGCGTCGAGGTCGTCGACCACGACGGGCACCTCGTCGATGCGCACGGCGGAAGGTTCGAGCACCTCGGCGAGCAGCTCGACGTGTGCCGTCGAGCTGGCCAGGTTCCCCTCGGGCCCCCACAGCTGCAGGGCCACGGGTCGGTCCAGGCCCTCGGCCAGCTCGAGCACCGCCGCGCTGGTGTCGTCGATCCCGTCGATGCCGCCCACCTGGTCGCTCACCGCCAGGCACGGCCGACCCTCGAGGCGGCACACGAGTGCGGCCGCCGCAGCGAACCCGGGGGTGAACGTCGCCGGCACGCAGACGCTGCCGGGGAACGACGTGGGCAGCGTCCGGGCGATCCAGAACCCCGCCGCACCCGGATCGGCGACCACGACACCACGGTCCGGCAGCGCGCCCGACAGGTGCAGCGCGGCGCGGGGTGCGGTGAGCGGCACGGCGTCGGACTCGTACATCGGCGTCACGACCTCGGCGATCGTCGCGTAGAGCGGCGGGCGTTCCGGCAGGGTCCGGTTGGTGCTCCAGCCGTGTGCCAGCGCGCCGAGCTGTCCTGGCAGGACCTCCTGCACCACCCAGTGGCCCAGCTGCTCGAACGGTGTCTCGTCGGGGTCGAGGCCCGTCGCGATGATGACGTCCGCCTCGGGCAGTCCGGCGAGGGCGAGATCGCGGGACTGCAGTCCCGCGGTGCCGAAGTGGAACGGGCTGTCCCAGCGTTCGACCCCCTTGGCACCCCAGCTGTTGACGATGCCGTAGCCACCGGTGCGGGCGAACTGGGTGAGCCCGTCGACGGAGTTCGAGCGCACCACCCCGGGCCCGGCGAGCACCACGATGCGCAACGACGCCATGGCGGGGTCGAGGGTCAGCACCGGCTCGCGGTGCGGGGGCGCGGAGGGCGTGACGGCGCCGTCGACCCGCTGGTCGAGATCGACGTCGAGGTGCAGCGCCATCGTGGCCGGCGTGGCGATGCCGATCGGCTCGGCCAGTGCATCGACGAGCTCCTGTGCGCTGGTGACCCGCTGCAGCGGTGCCACTCCCCCGGGCGAGGACGACAGGTGCAGGATCGGTCCGTCGAGCAGCGCGGCGCCGAGTCGACCGCTGCCGTCCCAGTGCCCGATGCGACCATCCGCGTCCGCGAGCAGCACCGCCAGGTCGGGGTCGTCGACGGGCACGTGATCGAGCCCCCCGAGCGCGGCGCCGTAGGTGCGGGCGACACCCAGGGACCGCAGACGCTCCTCGAGCAGGTCCGCGACGGTGGTCATCGAGCGTCGTCGTCGGTCGGTGACGGCGCCAACATGTCGAGTGCGGTCTCGACGGATCCGACGAGCTCCGGTTCGAGGTCGACGAAGGAGTCGACCGCCGACAGCACCCGCTGCCACCCCTGCCGGGTGTCGCCCCATCCCAGACGACGGCAGATGCCGGCCTTCCACTCCTCTCCACGTGGCACCTCAGGCCATGCGGCGATCCCGAGCGACTTCGGCCGGACGCACTGCCAGATGTCGACGAAGGGGTGCCCCACCACCAGCACGTCGGGCCCGCGCACCTGCTCGGCCAGTCGGGTCTCCTTCGAGCCGGGCACGAGGTGGTCGACGAGGATCGCCAGGCGACGATCCGGGCGTGGGTCGAACTCGGCGACCGCCGCGACCAGGTCGTCGATGCCGCCCATGGGCTCGACGACGATGCCGAGCTCTCGTAGCTCGTCGCCCCACACCCGTTCCATGAAGCGGGCGTCGTGGTTGCCCTCGACCCACATCCTCGACGGCTGCGCGACCCGGGCGACAGGCGCGCTCGAGACGACGCCACCCGCCGCGGACCGCTTGGTCGCCGGTGCCGTCGGCGCGGCCGACCGGGGCTTCTGCACGAGCGTCACGGTCTCGCCCTGGTACGCGAACGCGCCGGCGTGGTTCTCGAAGGTGTGGCGTCCACCCTTGGCGTCCTGGAGCACGACGAGCTCGCCGGTGAACTTCCACACCCGGCCGCGTAGGCCCGTGGAACGGTGCAGCAGCGGCACGCCGGGGCCGACCGCGATCTTCTTGTACGTCGCTGCGAGCGCACCGGGCCCGTGCGCAGTGCGCCGGGCCCGGTCCTCGAGGATGTCGCCGTAGGGATCTCGCTGCGAGGTCACGCCCCGCAGCGTAGAGGTGCCCGGGATCTCAGTAGCGCAGGCCAGGGGCCCGCGTGAAGAACACGTCGGTGGCCAGCTGCTGACCGAGCTTGGTGGCGTCCCAGCGCTTCTCGCCGTTGTTGATGGTCGGGCCGTCGGCCCAGCCCTTCATCAGGATGATGTTCTCGGCGACGGCACGGATGATCTGACCGGTGACGTGATCGGCCTCGTCCGAGGCGAGCCAGGCGACCAGCGGCGACGAGACCGCCGGGTCCATGCGGTTCCACTCGTCGTCGGGCACGTCGTCGGCCTCGATGACCGTCGGGGCGCCGGGCATGGTGCCCGTGATGCGCGTCGCGGCGGCGGGGCCGACGGCGTTGACGGTGACGCCCAGCTTGAAGAGCTCGAGGCTGAGGGTCTGGGTGAGGCTCGCGATGGCGGCCTTGGCCGGGGCGTAGTTGGTCTGGCCGAAGTTGCCGGTCAGGCCTGCGCCGGAGACGGTGTTGATGATGCGACCGTCGACCTTGGCACCGGTCTCCTTGTTCAGCGCACGCCAGTGCACCGCGGCGTGCTTGCAGGGGATCCAGGTACCACGCAGGTGGACCTTCAGCACGGCGTCGAAGTCCTCGACGCTCATGTTGAAGATCGAGCCGTCACGGACGATGCCAGCGTTGTTGACCAGGATGTCGAGGCTGCCGAACTGCTCGACGGCCTGGGCGACCATCTCGCCGGCCGAGTCGTAGTCCGACACGTCCGCGTAGTTCGGCGCGGCCTCGCCACCGCGGGCCTTGATGATGGCGACGGTCAGGTCAGCGTCGCGGCCCGTCCCCTCGCCGGTGACCGAACCACCGAGGTCGTTGACGATGACCTTGGCGCCGTGCTTCGCCAGCTCGAGCGCGTGCCCGCGGCCGATGCCGTGTCCTGCTCCGGTGACGATGGCGACCTTGCCGTCGAGCATGCCCATTGGTGACTCCTCCATAGATCTGACAGGTCGTCAGATCCTACGGGGTGGGCGTGACGGCGGCGAAAACCGGCCCCGGTCGGCGGCTGCAGCCGGCGGTCGGCCGTCAGCTGGTCTCGACGCCCTCTGCCTCGGCCTCGCCGGTCTGGACCTCGTCGCCACCGGTGGCGGCCTTCCAGATGAGCGCACCGAGCACGCCACCCACGAGCGGCGCCGCGATGAACACCCACAGCTGGGTCAGGGCGGTGCCACGCTCGAAGAGGGCGGGGCCGAGCGAACGTGCCGGGTTCACGCTGGTGTTGGTGATCGGAATCGAGATGAGGTGGATCAACGTCAGCATGAGGCCGATGCCGATCGCCGCCTGGGCCTTGGCGGCCGCCTTGGTCGTGACACCGAGGATCACGATGACGAACAGCGCGGTGAGCACGACCTCGGCGATGATGGCGCCGGGCAGGTCGTAGAAGATCCGTCCGTTCTCCTGGCCGTAGGCGTTCGAGGCGAACGAGCCCTGACCGATGCTGAAGCCGCCGGGCTTGCTGGTCTGGATCGCCCAGAGCACGGCGACCGCCGCGATGGCACCGACGCACTGCGTGACGACGTAGGCCGGCACGTCCTTCCAGTCGAAGCGCTTCGCCGTGGCGAGACCGACCGAGACCGCCGGGTTGAAGTGGCCCCCCGAGACGTGACCGAGGCCGTAGGCACCGCACAGCACGGTGAGACCGAAGGCGAGCGAGACACCCAGGTAGCCGATGCCGTTGTTGACCACGCCGGCCGCGGGCAGCTCGATGCCGCCGACACCGACCGCACCGCGGGTCGTGCCGAGCGCCGCAGCGGCGAAGATCGCCGAACCGCAACCACCGAGCACCAGCAGGAAGGTGCCGATGAACTCGGCCCCCAGCTTCTTCGACAGCAACATGATGATCTCCTCAGGTCGACCCTGAGGGGACGGTACCCCTCGCACATTCCTGTGTGGCGGACCGAGGGCCAACCCTCAGTGCGGTGCGGGACCTGGGCGCTCATCGACCGGCGCCGACAGCAGGGCGACGACGACCTCGCCGCCGTAGTTGCTCTGCCGACCGACCTCGACGAACCCGAGGGTGCCGTGGAACGCCATGGACACCGGATTCGGCGGCTCGACGTTGACCTCGCAGGTCACCTGCGGCACGCCCTGTTCGCTGGCGTGGTCGAACACCGCGCCGTAGAGCAGCCGCCCGACCCCACGGCGGTGGGCGGCGGTCGAGACGATGATCCGGTCGACGTAGCGGAAGTCCCCGGCGGCGCCGTCGGCAGCGAACGCGTCGGCGAAGAACCGGTAGTTCGGCGAGTCGTAGTCGGCACCGGGCCCCATCACGATCACCACTCCGAGCAGCTCGCCGCCCTCGGGATCAGACGCGACGAGCGCCAGGCTCGACTCGCCCAGGATGTGCTCGAGTCGCTCGGCGTCGAGCTCGCTGACCTCGGGCACCCAGTCGTTGTTCAGCGCCAGCACCGCCGGCAGGTCGGATCCCTCGATCGGGCGCAGCACCGCCGGGCCGAGCGCCCCCGGGTCGCTCAACCCTTGAACTCGTCGCGCAGGACGTGCTTGAGCACCTTGCCGGAGGTGTTGCGCGGCAGGACGTCGACGACCTCGAGCTGCTCGGGCAGCTTGCGGGTCATCAACCCCTGGTCGCGCAGGTGGATGATCAGCTCGTCGAAGGTGACGTCATCCGCGCCGCCGGCGAGCTGCACGACCGCGCACACCCGCTCACCGGAGTCCGGGTCGGGCAGGCCGATGACCGCGACGTCCGCGATCTTGTCGTGGGTGTGGAGGAGATCCTCGACCTCCTTCGCCGAGACGTTCTCGCCCTTGCGCACGATGACGTCCTTGAGCCGACCCGTGATGATCACGTTGCCGCGATCGTCGATGCGGCCGAGGTCACCCGTGCGGAAGAAGCCGTCGTCGTCGAAGGCCTCGATGTCGAGCGCGGCGTCCACGTACCCCTGCATCATCTGCGGTGCCCGGGCACGCAGCTCGCCCTCTTCGCCGTCGATGGCGATGCGGCCGTCCGCCTGCACGACGCGGAGCTCGACGCCGTGCATCGGCTTGCCCTCGCTGACCGCGAGCTCGGCGTCGGTGTCCTCGAGTCCCGCCATCGTCAGGATGGGTGCCTCGGTCAGGCCCCACCCGGCGAGCACGGGCGCATCGAAGGTCGAGCGGATGTCGGCGACGAGGGTCGACGGCTTGGCGGCACCACCGCCGGGGAAGCCCCGCACGTCGGGGAAGATCTGGTGCAGCTGCGAGCGCTGGTGTGCCAGGTAGGCCTGGTGGAACACCGTGCCGGCACCGGCGAGCGTCACGCCCTCGCGCGAGAGGACCTCGATCGTGTCGGGCCCCTCGAAGGACTCGGTGACGATGTTCGAGCAGCCCGACTGGAGGCTCGCCAGCAACCAGACGATGCCACCGACGTGGGTGAGCGGGAACACCATCGCGTTGCGGTCGTGCGGGATCAGCCCCAGACGCTGGCTCATGCCCCGCGCCGCGGCGAGCAACGAGGCGTCGGTGTGGCGCACGCCCTTGGGGTCCGCCGTCGTGCCCGACGTGTAGAAGAGCCACGTCGTGGGCTGGTCCTCCGGCTCGAGCCCCTCGGAGTCCGCCCCGTCGTACAGGGCCGGCAGGGTCGAGGTGTCGCCCTGGGGCAGCGCCCGATCGCTGACGAGCACGCGCATGTTGCCGTTGCGTCGGGCGACGTCGGTCGCGAGCGCTTCGTGGTCGAACCCGCGGTGCTGCGACGGCACCACGAGCAGCGACGTGCCGGCCTGGGTCGTGATGAAGTCGAGCTCGCGCTCGCGGTAGACCGGCAGGACCGGGTTCTGGACCACGCCGAGTCGGGACAGCGCGGCGACGAGCACCAGCGACTCGATCCACGACGGCAGCTGCCAGGTCACGACGTCGCCCTCGGTGACCCCGGCGGCGGCGAGGCCCGCCGCGGCGAGCTCGGCCTCGGCCCAGTACTCGGCGAAGGTGAGGGTGCGCATGTCCTCGTCGACGGCCATGAGCGCATCCGGGGTGGCATCCACCCGCTTCTCCATCAGCTCCCACAACGTGCGCCCCAGCAGCATGGGGTCAGTCTAGGTGCCCGTCGCGCGCGGGTCTCTCCCGACGGCCGGTCCCTCCCGACGGCCGAGCCTGGGGCGCCCATCCGCCGGTGGGCGCCGGTCCGTCAGCGCGGCAGCGGGCCGGCGGGGACCACGACCACCGCGCGGGAGCCGGCGGGGTCCTGCAGCGGCAGGCGGAACTCCCGTTGCGGCGCCGCCGGGTCGCACGGGGCGCCGTCGTCGGGCTGCACCGCCACGGCCATCACCGTCACGCTCGCCGGCGTCTCGGTCACCGCGAGCTGTGCCAGGTACTCGTCGGCCGACGCGGCGCACCCCACCGAGATCGCGAGCGTCGAGCCGCCATCGACCTGCTCGAATGTCAGCGGAGCGATCAGCGCGTCCGGCTCGCCCTCGACCTCGAGCCACCCCGCCGGAGCGACCAGTGCGTAGGTGCGTGCGCCGTCGGCCTCGTGCACCTCGGCGACACCCTCGGGCACGTCCGACCCGTCGGGCATCATCGGTCCTGGCGGCGCGGCGCGGCGTTGGCTCACCTCGACCAGGCTCGTCGAGCCCTGCGTGTCACCACCGACCAACATCACGATCCCGACCGCGAGCAGCACGACGCAGATGGCCGCGACCACCCAGATGCTGACGCCCTTCGGCCGCCCCGACTCGTCGTTCGTCACCGATCCAGCGTGCTACAGCATCGCGACCGGTGCGAATGGCGATCGGCCCGCAAGTCCGGTTCAACCGTTGCGTCGGATGGGCGTGGTGGCACCCCTGCGGTCGTGGTGCCATCACGGTTCCCCTCGTCGTCGTCGCTGCGTACGTTCCAAACAGCGACCTCCGTCCAACCCGACGGGCGCATCCGAACGTGAGGAGCCGACATGGAGAACCGACCGACCGAACCGATCCGACGACGGACCCCCCACCGTTCCGCGCGACTCCGACCGGCCTGGGCCGCACTGGTCGCAGCTGGGCTCGCGGTGATCCCCGCGTGCAGCTCCGAGGGGACCGCGTCGACCACCAGCGAGTCCACTTCGACCAGCGAGGAGTCGACCACGAGCGCTGCTCCCGCCGGCCAACCCGAGGAGGGTCTCGAGGAGTACTGCGCCCTCGCGGTCCAGCTGACCGAGCAGGACGGTCCGCCGACCGAGGAGCAGCTCCGCGAGTACCAGTCGCTCGCACCCGACGAGGTCGCCGAACCGATCGGCGCGATCGTCGAGGCGTTCAGCGCTGCAGGGGGCAACATGGGTGCGATCTTCTCGGACCCCGCCGCCGCGTCGGCACTGGACGAGCTGACCGCGTTCGAGGAGGAGCACTGCGGGATGGAGGCCGACGCCGCCGACCCCGCCGTGACCCAGCTCGACCCCGATGCCACACGCGTCGAGCTCTCCGCGACCGACTTCGCCTTCGACACCGACTACCCCACGACCGCCGGCCGCTACTCGTTCGCGATCTCCAACGACGGCGCCGAACCACACCTGGCGATCCTGGTGCAGCTCGAGGACGGCGCCACCCTGGAGCAGGCGCTGGCCTCCGAGGGCGAGGAGGGAGTGGCGGTCGCCTTCGAGTCCGACGTCATCCCACCGGGGGGCGAGGGATTCCTGAGCGTCGATCTCACCGCCGGCGACTGGGTGCTCGTCTGCCCCATCCCCGATGCCGAGGGCACCTCGCACGCCGAGCACGGCATGGTGCACGAGTTCACGGTGCAGTGACCCGACGACGGTGGCAGGCTCGAGTGCTCGGGCACGGTCGCAGGAGGACGACATGACCGTACGGTCGGAGCGCGGTGCCGGCTCCGCAGGTCGCATGTGGGCCCGACGAGAGCTCGGCCGACGCCGTTGGCAGCTCGTCGCCCTCGGTCTGCTCGCCGGCATCGCAGCGGCCGTCGCGCTCTCCTCGGTCGCAGGAGCGCGACGGTCCGCCACCGCCTGGGAGCGCTTCTCCGACGAGACGCTCGCCGCCGACGCGGTGGTGTTCGCGAGCCAGGCCGACGTGTTCGGTCCCGACGTCGACTGGTCCGACGTCGCCGCGCTTCCGTATGTCGAGTCAGCGGGATCGTTCGGCATCCCCTTCGTCGACGTGGTCGACGGGCCCGACGGCGCCCAGATCGAGACGGCCGGGATGTTCTCGGTCCCCTTCGGCACCTGGCGCAGCGACATCGACCG
>JAFAFN010000293.1 GCA_023423475.1 Actinomycetes bacterium
CCGTCGGAGCGTCGCTGGCGACGAGCGACCCGGACCTCGAGGCCGCCGCCCGGCTGCTCGGCGCCGGCCCGGCGAGGGTGCTGCGATCGGTGGTGCTGCCCGCGATCGCTCCGGCGGTGGCGGCGGCGGCGGTCGTGGTGTTCCTGTTCTGCCTGACCAGCTTCGGCGTCATCGTGATCCTGGGCGGTGGGTCGGTCTCGACCGTCGAGGTCGAGATCTGGACCAGGGCGACGTCGCAGTTCGACCTGTCCGGCGCCGGCGTGCTGTGCCTCCTCCAGCTGGTCGCGGTGGTGGCCACCCTGGCCGTGCACGCCCGGATCGTGCGTCGAGCGTCGCTCGGCGGTGCGACTCGTGGACGTCGGACACGCCGTGCGCGGCGGGCCCGCACGACGGGGGAGCGGCTCGCGGTCGCGGCGGCGGTCGGTGCGGTCGTGGTGGTCTCGGTGGTTCCGCTCGCCGCGCTCGTCGAGCGTTCCATCAGGGTCGGGGACCGTCTCGGCCTCGATCACTGGCGTCATCTCGGTTCGGCGACGGCGGGCACGGGACTGCGAGTCGCTCCACTCGAGTCCGTCGGCAACTCCCTGCTCGCCGCGCTCGTGGGCGCCGCGGTGGCGCTGGCCCTGGCGCTGCCCTCGTCACGACTCGTGGCCGCCCGCCCGGGGAGCCGGGTCGACAGGGTGCTGCTGCTGCCGCTGGGGGTCTCGGCGACGACCATCGGGCTGGGACTGCTGCTGCTGGTGGGGCGACCACCGCTCGACCTGCGTGGGAGCCCGTGGATCGTGCCGCTCGGGCAGATGCTGGTGGCCCTGCCGCTCGCCGTCCGGTCGATCGTGCCCGCGCTGCAGTCCGTCAGCCCTTCGATGTACGACGCCGCGGCGCTGCTGGGCGCAGGTCCCGCATCGAGGTGGTGGCGGGTCGAGCTGCCGTTGGTGCGTGCATCGGTGGTGGCGGGTGCCGGCCTGGCGTTCGTGGCATGCCTCGGTGAGTTCGGCGCCACGGTCTTCCTGGCCCGGACCGCCCGTCCGACGGTGCCGATCGCCATCGAACGCCTCCTGTCACGCCCCGGTGGTGCGGGCTTCGGACAGGCGATGGCGCTGTCGTGCGTGCTGGTGGTGCTCTGCGGCACCGTGCTCGCGCTCGTCGACCGGAGCGCCCGGGCCGACGAGGGGCTCGACCTGACGTTCTGAGCTCGCCTCCGGGATGCGCCGGGGCCCGGTCCCCGGCGCGCGAGGTGGCGCGATCCCGACGAGGCGGTACCCTTTCTCGCCGTACGCGGGGACCCTGCCGGGGGTCGAGAATTCCGGACACGACATGGGCCGATACGGAGCACGAGCGACCGCGCTGCTGGTCCTTTTCGCGGTGCCGGCGATGTTCGTGATCGACGCCGCCGCGCAAGATCCGACGGACTCGACCACGTCGACCACGTCGACGACGACCACGCCGAGCACGACGTTGCCGCCGAAGGGCACCCCGGACAGCTCGACGACCGTGCCGGAGACGACGACCACGGTGCCGTTCGTGCCCACCATCCCTCCGGAGCTCGTCGACGACCCGCGCCTTCCGTACCTCGTCGATCCCGGTGAAGGCGCCGACATCGACATCGACGTGGCACAGCGCAGCTTCGACCCGCTCTCGGTCGGCGTGCTGCCGGAACGCGTCGACGCGGCTCGGCTCTCGGTGACCCTGGCCCAGCTCGACCTGCTGCGGATCCAGAGCGAGATCGCGTCGCAGTCGCTGACCGTCGCCGAGCTGACCGGCCGGCTCACCGAGCTCGACCGGTCCTCCCGGGTGGCCGTCAAGGCCGCCGCCGATGCTCGACGGCTGCTGCGGGCACACGCCGTGTCGGCGTACATGTCCGGTCCCGTGTCGAACCACCTCGCGTTGCTCGACAGCCACGACTACACCGACATGGGTGTGGCCCGGAGCTACGTCGACGTCGTCGTCGGCACCCAGGAGCGCCTCACCAAGGACTACGAGCGCAAACGTGACGCCCTCTCCGACGAGCACGCCGAGCTCGCCGACCGTGTGGGCGACGAGAACAGCCGTCTCGCCGAGCTGACCACCGACGAGCGCACGGCGTTCGTCGCGGTGCTCGCCCGGCTCGAGGAGCTGCGGGCCTACGAGGCCGGTGCCCACGCCTACATCGACGGGTTCGTCTTCCCCGTCGCGGGCGACTGCGAGTTCATCGACAGCTGGGGCTACCCGCGATCCGGCGGCCGTTGGCACCAGGGAGCCGACATCTTCGCCCGCCACGGCACGCCCGTGATCGCATCCGAGAACGGCACCCTCGACGGCGTCGGCTCCGGCACCCTGGGCGGGATCAAGCTGTGGGTCAACGGCGACTCGGGCAACGAGTACTACTACGCCCACCTCGCGGCCTTCGCGCCGGACGTCCGCAACGGCAAGAAGGTCCGCGCCGGCGAGGTCATCGGCTACGTGGGTGACACCGGCAACGCGAAGGGCACCTCGCCGCACCTCCACTTCGAGATCCACCCCGACGGTGCGGGCCCGTCCAACCCGTACCCGTTGTTGAAGGCCGCCTACGGCAACCGTCCGGTGGTGCGGGCCGTGGTCCCGACCACGACCACCACCACGGTCCCGCCCGTCCCGGTCGTGCCGCCGGCGGCGCCGATCGAGCCGTCGACCGAGGCCGTGACCGCTCCACGCCCGGGCGGCTGACACCGCGGCGGTCCGCTCCGGGACACAATGGTGTCCGTGGACGTCACCGCTTCGCTCGACACCGACGCAACCCCGCAGCGGCTCTTCGAGCTGGTCGCGGATCTCGGGACCTATTCCGAGTGGCTCGACATCGTCCCTCGGGCGGTGCCCGTCGATGCCGACGACGGCGACTCCGGTCCGGCGTGGTCGGTGGATCTCCGGGCGCAGGTCGGTCCCCTGCGCAGGTCGAAGCGGCTGCGCATGGTCCGCTCCGAGCACGACGAGCCCCATCGGGTGGTCTTCGAGCGCCGTGAGCTCGACGGTCGCACCCACAGTCCGTGGGTCCTGACCGCCGAGATCGCGCCTGTCGACGGCCGCTCGTCGTTGACGATGGGCCTGCACTACGGCGGCACCCTGTGGGTGCCGTTGCTCGACCGCCTGCTCGCGGACGAGATCGAGCGATCGAGGGTGCGTCTGGTCGGCGTGCTCGAGCGCGCCGCGTGATCCGCTCGGACCGTCCGGTCAGGGTCTGGCCCGGCAGGCCCTATCCGCTCGGCGCGACCTGGGACGGCTCGGGCACCAACTTCTCGGTGTTCTCCGAGGCCGCGGCGAGCGTCGAGCTCTGCCTGTTCGATGCCGACGGCGTCGAGGTCCGCGTCGAGCTGCCCGAGTGCGTCGGCTCGGTCTGGCACGGCTACCTGCCCGACGTCGGGCCGGGGGTCCGCTACGGCTACCGCGCCGGGGGCGCACGAGAGGTGCCAGGCGACCTGCAGTGCGGCGCCCGACTCCTGCTCGACCCCTACGCCAGGGCGATCACCGGTCCGATCGAGTGGAACGACGCGATCGACGGCGACGTGGACTGCGAAGAGGTGCTCGACACCGCCCCGTTCGTGCCGCGGTCGGTGGTGGTGAACCCGTGGTTCGACTGGGGCGAGGACCGTCGACCGGCGACGCCATGGCACCGCACGGTGCTCTACGAGGCCCACGTCAAGGGGCTCACGATGCTGCACCCGGATGTGCCCGAGGAGCACCGTGGCACCTATCTGGGTCTGTGCGCCCCGCCGGTGATCGACCACCTCCACGCCCTCGGCGTGACCGCGGTCGAGCTCATGCCGACGCATCAGTTCGTGCACGACCGTCGCCTCGTCGAGCTCGGTCTCACGAACTACTGGGGCTACAACTCCATCGGCTTCCTCGCACCGCACGACGGCTACTCGGTCGACCCGGCGGCGTGCGAGCAGGTGCAGGAGTTCAAGGTGATGGTCAAGACCCTGCACGAGGCGGGGATCGAGGTCATCCTCGACGTCGTCTACAACCACACCGCCGAGGCGGGTGGCGGCGGGCCGATCCTGAGCTTCAAGGGCCTCGACAACCGGGCCTACTACCGCCTCGACCCGGAGGACCCGTCGTCCTACGTGGACTACACCGGCACCGGCAACAGCCTGAACATGCGCCACCCGCACGTCCTGCAGCTCATCATGGACTCGCTGCGGTACTGGGTCGAGGAGATGCACGTCGACGGGTTCCGCTTCGACCTCGCCGCGACGCTCGCCCGCGAGCTGCACGATGTCGACCGGCTCAGCGCCTTCTTCGATCTGATCCAGCAGGATCCGGTGGTCTCGAAGGTCAAGCTGATCGCCGAGCCGTGGGACGTCGGCGAGGGCGGCTACCAGGTCGGCAACTTCCCGCCGTTGTGGTCGGAGTGGAACGGCCGCTACCGCGACTGCGTCCGGGATGTCTGGCGTGGCTCGAACGACCACCTGGGCGAGTTCGCCGCCCGTCTCACCGGCTCGTCCGACCTCTACGAGGCCGGCGGTCGTCAGCCGCACGCGAGCATCAACTTCGTCACCGCGCACGACGGCTTCACGCTGAACGACCTCGTCAGCTACGAGCACAAGGAGAACTGGGCGAACGGCGAGGAGAACCGTGACGGGACCGACGACAACCGTTCGTGGAACTGCGGGATCGAGGGGCCGACGGACGTGCCCGAGGTCGTCGAGCTCCGGGCGCGGCAGCGTCGGAACCTGCTGACGACCATGTTCGTCTCGCAGGGTGTCCCGATGCTGCTGGCGGGCGACGAGCTCGGCCGTACCCAGCAGGGCAACAACAACGCGTACGCGCAGGACAACGAGATCTCGTGGGTGGACTGGTCCGACGTCGACGAGGGTCTGCTCGACTTCACCC
>JAFAFN010000316.1 GCA_023423475.1 Actinomycetes bacterium
GTGATGAGCAGCACGAACGCGAGGGGTACGGCGACGACCGCCAGAGTGGCCTTCTTTGCACCGGACACGGGAACAAGGGTCGCGCACTCGCGGCCCGATCTCGTGGCATTGTCATGTGACATTCACAGGTTCGGGAATGCCGTCATCGAGCGGCGTGTCGCCGGTCGGCGCCCGACCGAGTTCCGGGGGGACTGCATCGTGGCCATCAATCCAGACGCCGTCGGGTCGCGCAGCGAGCCCACCGAGGCCAGCTGGGGCTCGAAGGACGCCCTGCTCTACGCCGTGGGGGTGGGCGCAGGACAGCAGCCGGTCGAGCCGAACGAGCTGCCGTTCGTGACCGAGAACTCGATGAACATCACCCAGCGGGCCCTGCCGACGATCGCCGTGGTGCTCGCCGACGTCTCCGGTGCGTTCGGCACGATCGGCAGCTTCAACCCGGCGATGCTCGTGCACGGCGAGCAGCGGGTGGTCTGCCATCGAGAGATCCCGGTCTCGGGGTCGCTCGTGTCCACCGCCGAGATCTCTGCGATCTGGGACAAGGGCAAGGGTGCCGTCGTCGAGGTCACCGCCCACGCGACCGACAAGGACAGCGGCGAGGCGCTCTTCGACCTGGTCATGTCGGCGTTCATCCGTGGCGAGGGCGACTTCGGCGGCGAGCGCGGACCGTCGGGACCCACGAACGAGGTCCCTGACCGTGCGCCCGACCATTCGGTCACGTACTCGACCCGGCCGGAGCAGGCGCTGATCTACCGGCTCTCGGGCGACCGCAACCCGTTGCACTCCGACCCGTCGTTCGCCGCGTTCGCCGGCTTCGACCGTCCGATCCTGCACGGCCTGTGCACCTACGGCTTCACCGGTCGGGCGCTGCTGCACGAGCTCTGCGAGTCCGACCCCGCACGGTTCCACTCGATCGACGGTCGGTTCTCGGCCCCGGTGTTCCCGGGCGAGGACGTCACCGTGAACATCTGGCGCACCGGCGAGGGCACCGCGGTGCACCAGACCCTCGGCGGCGACGGTCGAGTGGTCATCGACGCCGGCGGCTGTACCTTCAGCTGACCACCGGCCAAATGTGTCGTCACACGCCCGCCACAGGGTGCGTCTCACGACACATTTCGGCTCGGCGGAGCTCAGAACAGGGTGAGGTCGGCCTCTCGAGCCCCGCGCAGGACGTCGTAGTCGACCTCGACCCAGGCGATGCCGCGGGACTCGGCGAGCACCTTGGCCTGGGGCTTCACGACCTGGGCGACGTAGACGCCGCGCACACCGCGCAGCAGGGGGTCGCGCTCGATCCGCTCGAGGTAGCGGGCCAGCTGCTCGACACCGTCGATCTCGCCCCGGCGCTTGATCTCGACCGCCACGGCGTTGCCGTCCGCGTCACGGCACAACAGGTCGACCGGGCCGATGTCGGTCGGGAACTCGCGCCGCACGAGCGACAGGCCCTCGGCGATCACGGTCGGGTCCGCGGCGAGCAGCTCCTGGAGGTGCGCCTCGACACCGTCCTTGGTGAGCCCGGGATCGAGTCCCAGCTCGTGCGCGGTGTCCTCGACGACCTCGACCAGGTTGATGGTGAGCGTCTCCCCCTTGGGGTTGGTGATCGTCCAGTGGTCGTCGTGCTCAACGAGCCGGTTGGGCGCGTTCATCCAGTTGAGCGGCTTGTACGCCCCGCCGTCCGCGTGGATCGCCACGCAGCCGTCGGCTTTCACCATGATCAGCCGGAGTGCCTCTGGCAGGTGGGCGGACAGTCGTCCCTCGTAGTCGACGGAACAGCGGGCGATCACCAGGCGCATCGTGTCGAGACTACGCGATGCGGATGTGCCGCTCAGGCAGTCGGTGACCGCAGTCCGGGCAGGCGCAGCGAGATGTCGTTGCACTCCTCGCACACGGACTCGGGCACGATGCCGGCCTTCATCAGGAGCCCGAACACCTTGCAGCCGAGGCAGAACCCGAACGCCGCCTCGAGCGTGGCGGCCACCACGAGGAGAGCGACGACGACGCGCGCCGGCCCCGGATGGCCCGTGAGCCACAACGTCGAGGCGGTCACGGTGAACGCGACGCCGATGCCCTGAGCGAAGCGCTTGGGAGGGCCGGGCACCAACTTCTCGTGGCGGGGGAGCCGGGGCGCGACGACCCGCACGGCGAACGTCCCGAGCGGGCTGAGCGTCGGGCCGGTGAGCACGCGGGCGACGAAGCCGTAGGTGAGCGGGATCAGCACCCAGCCCCAGCCGAGCACGGCGACGGCGAGGCCCATCGCGACCACGCCGGTGGCCACGGTGCGCGCCGCGACGTCGTTCACCGGGTTGGGGAAGGAGAACACGGACGAGCGATCGGCCATGGATCCAGAGTAATCCGCTAAACCCGACTTGGGTAGTCGGGTTTAGTGGACTCCCGTCGCGTGACTCAGCCCTGACGGGCGGTCTTGATCGCCTTCGCCTTGCGGGCGCGCTCGCCGGCGTCCAAGAACACCTTCCGCAGTCGGACCACCGAGGGGGTCACCTCGACGCACTCGTCCTCGGCGACGAACTCGAGTGCCTGCTCGAGGGACTGGCGCTTCGGCGGTGTCATGCGCTCGGTGTTGTCCGACGACGACGTCCGCATGTTCGTGAGCTTCTTCTCACGGCAGATGTTGACGTCCATGTCCTCGCTGCGGGAGTTCTCGCCGACGATCATGCCTTCGTAGACCTCTTCGCCGGGTCCGACGAAGAGCTGGGCGCGTTCCTGGATGGCGATGACCGCGTAGGCGGTGACGGGACCGGTCCGGTCCGCCACGATCGAGCCGCGGTCACGAGAGCGGATCTCTCCGAACCACGGCTCCCAGCCGTCGAAGATCTGGTGCAGCATGCCGGTGCCGCGGGTCTCGGTGAGGAACTCGGTACGGAAGCCGATGAGCCCGCGCGAGGGCACCCGGAACTCCATCCGGACCTGGCCGGACGCCGAATGCGCCATCTCGAGCATCTCGC
>JAFAFN010000319.1 GCA_023423475.1 Actinomycetes bacterium
GAGTTCGAGCAGGCCGCCCGCGTGCGGGACCGCCTCGCGACGGTCCGTCGTGCGGTCGAGCGCCAGCAGATGGTGGGCGACAAGAGCGAGGACGTCGACGTCATCGGCGTGCTCGAGGACGACCTCGAGGCCGCCGCCCAGGTGTTCTTCGTGCGCCGCGGTCGTGTCGTCGGCCGGCTCGGCTTCATCCTCGACAAGGTGATGGACCTCACCCCGGCCGAGACGATGGCCGCGGTGCTCGAGCAGGTCTACGGCGACCCGCCGGCGGTCGGCTATCCGAAGTCGGTGCTGGTGCCGACGATCCCGGAGGACGGCGACGTCTACGAGGAGTGGCTGACCGAGCAGCGAGGCTCGCGGGTGCAGATCCGGGTGCCCCAGCGTGGCGCCAAGAGAGAGCTGGCCGAGACGGTCGCGCAGAACGCGGGCGAGGCGTTCACCCGTCACCGCCTGCGGCGGGCGTCCGACCACAACAGCCGTGCCAAGGCGCTCAACGAGCTGCAGGAGTCGCTGGAGCTGCCCGAGGCGCCCCTGCGCATCGAGTGCTACGACATGAGCCACCTGCAGGGCACCGACTACGTCGGGTCGATGGTCGTGCTCGAGGACGGCCTACCTCGCAAGTCCGAGTATCGCCGCTTCAAGGTGAACATCCCCAAGAACGACGACTTCGCCGCCATGGACGAGGTCCTCACCCGCCGCTTCACCGCGTACGTCGCGGATCGGGCCAAGCCGGTGTCCGAGCGCGGCAGGTTCGCCTATCCGCCCCAGTTGCTGCTCGTCGACGGCGGCAAGGGCCAGCTGGGTGTCGCGGTCGACGTGCTCGAACGGCTCGGGCTCACCGACGAGATCCCCGTCGCCTCGCTCGCGAAGCAGTTCGAAGAGGTCTACCTGCCGGGCCGCTCCGAGCCGGTGAACGTGCCACGGGGGTCCGAGGCGCTGTTCATGCTGCAGCGCATCCGCGACGAGTCGCACCGCTTCGCCATCACGTTCCACCGCGAGCGCCGCGACAAGCGCATGACGTCCTCGGTGCTCGACGACATCCCCGGACTGGGGGAGAAGCGCCGGGCCCGACTCGTCAAGGAGTTCGGCAGCGTGAAGTCCGTGCGGGCCGCCGAGCTGTCGGACCTGGTCGAGCTGCCGTGGTTGCCCGACTCGGTCGCGATCGCGGTGCACGAGCATTTGCACCGCGCGGAAGGCAGCTAGCGTCCCGCCCTCGACGTCGAGGAGCAGCACATGTCAGATCCGTGGAACGAGCACGCCGAGTGGTGGCAGCGTGAGTTCACCGACGGCGCCGACCCCGAGTACACCGAGCAGATCCTCCCCCTGATCGCCCAGCACCTGCCCGAGGGCGGCCGGCTGATCGACGTCGGCTGCGGCGAGGGTCAGGTCGCACGGCTCGCGGCCGAGCTCGGGCTCGACGTGCTGGGCATCGACCCGGCGGGCGCGCAGATCGACGTCGCGACCGAGCGGGGCGGCGGCCCCGAGTACCGGGTCGGGTCCGCGACCGACATCTCCGAGCCCGACGCCTCGGCCGACGCGGTGGTCGCCTGCCTGGTGTTCGAGCACATCGAGGACCTGGACGCCGCGCTCGCCGAGGTCGCCAGGGTGCTGCGGCCCGGTGGCACGTTCCTGTTCCTGTTGAACCACCCGCTGCTGCAGACCCCCGGTTCGGGGTGGATCGACGACCAGGTGCTCGACCCGCCCGAGCAGTACTGGCGCATCGGCCCGTACCTGGCCGAGACCGACACCCTCGAAGAGGTCGAACGCGGCGTGTTCATCCGCTTCTTCCACCGGCCGCTGTCGCGCTACCTGAACATTGCGGCCGACGTGGGCCTCACCCTGCGTCGCATGGAGGAACCCGCGCCGCCGCCCGGGTTCCTGGCGCGTGCCGAGGAGTACCTCGACGCCGCGTCGGTGCCGCGACTGCTGTTCCTGCGCTTCGAACGCAGCGCCTGAGCGCGGTCGTCGCCCTCGGTCGGGCGCCGTAGCCTGAGTGCCATGGTGCAGTTCGTGATCGTCACCGGGCTCTCGGGCGCCGGACGGACCCAGGTGGGCAACACGCTCGAGGACCTCGGCTGGTTCGTGATCGACAACCTCCCGTCGGAGCTGATCCCGAAGGTCGCCGAGCTCGCCCGGTTCCAGTCGAACTCGACGACACCGGTCGCCCTGGTGGTGGGTTCCGAGGGCGACCTCGACCTGGTGGGTCCCGCCCTCGAGGAGCTGCGCACCTCTGGTGCGAGCGTGCGCACCGTCTTCCTCGACGCGTCGACGCCGAACCTGGTGCGCCGCTACGGCGACACCAAGCGCCGTCACCCGCTGCTCGCGGACGTCGGCACCGTCGAGGGCGCGATCGAGGCGGAGCGGCGGCGGCTCGAACCGGTGCGTGGCGCCTCGGACATCGTCATCGACACGACCGACCTCAACGTGCACGACCTGCGCCGCCGTGTGATCGAGCTGTTCGGCGAGTACACCGGCGTCGAGACCACCCAGGTCACCCTGATGTCCTTCGGCTACAAGCACGGCCTGCCGCCGGACGCGGACGTGGTGATCGACTGTCGGTTCCTGCCGAACCCGCACTGGGTCGAGGACCTGCGCCCCATGACCGGGCTCGACCCGGAGGTCCAGGACTACGTCGCGTCGTTCGAGCTGACCGACGAGTTCATGGCGCGCCTCGAGTCGCTGCTCGACCTGCTGCTGCCCGCCTACGTGAACGAGGGCAAGTCGGTGCTGACGATCGCGTTCGGCTGCACCGGGGGCCGGCACCGTTCGGTGTCGATCGCCGAGCGCCTGGCTGGCTGGCTGCGCGACCGCGGCACCGAACCGCGCCTGCGTCACCGGGACGTGACCAAGTGAGCGGCCCCGGCGTACGCGACGTCCGCTCGGCGGTCCGCGCCGATGGCCCACGGGTCGTCGCGATCGGCGGCGGCCACGGCCTGGCGGCCAGCCTGCGGGCGGTCCGCAGCTACGCGGGTGTGATCACCGCGGTGGTGTCGGTGGCCGACGACGGCGGCTCGACGGGACGCCTGCGTGCTGCGACGGACCGCCCCGCGCCGGGTGACCTGCGCAAGTGCCTGGTGGCCCTGGCCGAGCCCGGGTCGCTGCTCGCCGGTGCGATGGAGCACCGCTTCGACGCAGGTGACCTCGAGGGGCACGCCTTCGGGAACCTGTTGATCGTGGCGATGGACGAACGCAGCGGCGACCTGGTCGCCGCGCTCGACGAGATCGCCGACCTGGTCGGCGCCGCGGGGCGGGTGTTGCCCGCCACGACGCATTCGGTGGCATTGCACGCCCAGGTCGCGTCGGGTGACCGCGTCGAGGGTCAGGTCTCGGTCGCGGGGTGCAGCGACATCGGCCGGGTGCACCTGTCGCCGCCGGCGCCGGCGCCCGAGGCCGCGCTCGAGGCGATCGCCTCGGCCGACCAGATCGTGCTCGGCCCCGGTTCGCTGTTCACCAGCGTCCTGGCCGCCACCGCAGCGGACGGGATCAC
>JAFAFN010000330.1 GCA_023423475.1 Actinomycetes bacterium
ACTTCACCCGACGGCTCGTCGCGCTGCGTCGTTCCAATCCGGTGCTGCAGCTGCGTCGTTTCCCCACGGGGACCAGGGCCGAGGGTGCCGAGCTGCCCGATGTCGCGTGGTTCGGCGCCGCCGGCCACGAGATGTCACCCGAGGACTGGGATGCGCGCTCCGGGTTCGTGTCGCTCTGGCTCAACGGCGACATCCACGACGTCGGACCGCGCGGCGAGCCGGTGCGCGGCTCGACGCTGCTGCTCGGGTGCAACCTGGGCGAGGGCACTGTCGAGTGGCGTCTGCCGCCGACACCGTGGGGTCAGGGATGGTCACGCGTGCTCGACACCGCGCTCCAGGGCGCACCTCGCCCCGGCGTGCACGCCGCGGACGAGGTGCTCGACATCGGTGGTCGCAGCATCGTGATCCTCGAGCAGCAGGGTGGGCCCCGGCCGGTCTGATCGCGCTCAGACGCTGCGGCGTGCGCTCCAGCGGCCGTCGTCGTGGCGCGTCGCGGTGAGCGACATGTCGAAGCACTCGGTCAGGAGCGCGCTGTCGAGCGTGCTCGCGAGCGGTCCGCTCCGCACCACCTGCCCGTCGCGCAGCGCGAGCAGGTCGGTGAAGGTCGGAGGGATCTCCTCGACGTGGTGGGTGACGAGGATCATCGGGGCCGCGTCGGGGTCCGCGGCGAGCGCGCCGATGCGCTCGACGAACGCCTCTCGCCCGGCGAGATCGAGTCCCGTGGTCGGTTCGTCGAGCAGCAGCAGTCCCGGTTCGGACATGAGCGCTCGTGCGAGCAGCACTCGCTGTCGCTCGCCGGATGAGAGCGTGCCGTACCCGCGGTGTCGGACGTGGCCGACCCCCTGGGCGGCGAGGAGCTCGTCCGCCCGTGCGCGATCCGCGTCGTCGTAGTCGTGCCACCAGGGCTCGAGTGCGGCGTACTTCGCGCACATCACCACGTCGGACGCGCTCAGCTGCGGGCGGATCATCTGGGCCATCGACTAGCTGACGAGCGCGATGCGCCGACGGAGACGGCGGACGTCGGTCGATCCGAGGCGTTCACCCAGCACGTCGACGGTCCCGCGGCTGGGGTGCTCGTAGAGCGACGCGATGCGGATCAGCGACGTCTTGCCGCTGCCGTTCGCTCCGAGCAGGACCCACCGCTGGTCGGGCAGCACCTCGAGGTCGACGTCGTGGAGGAGGTCGCGCCCTTCGCGGGTCAGCGACACCCGGTCGAGCCGCAGCGCAGGGGTGGTCCGGTCCGGGACGGTCATGGGGCGAGCGTGGGGGAGTCGGGCCCGAAGCGCTCCTCGAGGGCGAGCTCCATCGCCCGGTTCAGCAGCTCGAGACCCACCAGTGCGGTCTCTGCCTGGGACTCGTCCAGTCGGGCCAGCAACCGGTCGAGACCGGCGCCGACCACTGCGTCGCCGCCCGCCATGGCCGCCGCGCCGTCGTCGGTGATGCGCAGCACGACTCGTCGTCGGTCCGCGGGATCCGTCGTGCGGGACACGAGCCCGCGCGCAACGAGCCCGTCGACGACCGAGGTGACGGTGGGTGGGGTGACGCCGAGCAGCGCGGCGACGTGGGCTGCGGGCCGTTCCCTGACGCTCAGGAACACGAGCACGCGGTACTGCGGGAGGGTGAGCTCGGCATCGACGAGCGCGGAGCCGGCGACCTTCGCGAGGCGTGCTGCAGCACGGACGGCGTCGACGGATCGCTCCGAGGTGGGCTGGCTCATCGGGCCACGAGCGTAGGGGGAGCCCGGCGCACCATCGACCCAGCGGCCATGATGTGCGGGTGACCTCCTCCCGCGCCGGGCGGCCACGTCGGGCGGACCGACGTCGCGTGACCGTGGTGTCCCCCCACTTCGACGACGCTCCGCTGTCCCTCGGCCAGAGCCTCCGCGACGGCGCCCTGGCGTCGTGCGACGTCGACGTCCGTGTCGCGTTCGGACGGACCAACTGGACCTCGTGGGTGCATCCGACGCCCGGACGAGCACCGCTGGTGGGCACGTGGCGGCGGATGGAGGAGACGGCGGCGTCGGTGCTCTTCGGCTACCGGTGGCGCGCGGCAGGCTGGGACGAGGTCATCCTGCGCCACGCCGAGGACGGCGAGGGGGCCCTCGCTCCCGAGGCGATCCTCGATCCGCAGCGGGACCTCTCGGACGAACCGCTGGTTCACGAGGTGGCCGAGTGGCTCGAGCTGGTGACTCGGGCGGCGACACCCGACCTGTTGCTGGTGTGCGCAGGGTTCGGGGGTCACGTCGACCATCGGATCGTCGCGACCGCGGCGGCAGGACTGGTGGGCTCGCTCGGCGTGCCGCTGGGCTTCTACGAGGACCGTCCGTACATCTCGCATCTCGATGCCGCACAGCGCGATGCCCAGCTCGCGTCGCTGGGGGTCGAGCTCGAGCCGGTCGACGTGTCGGGACCCGTCACCCGGTCGACCCAGATGCGGGCACGCCGGTGCTACCCGAGCCAGATGGCGCCGTACTTCGAGGACGCGATGGACCTCGACCGCGCCGTCGACGCGTGCGAGCGGGTCTGGTTCCCGGTCGGGAGCGCGCCGGAGTGGCTCTGAGGCTCCCATCCGGTTGCCTCCGACCGGCCCGTCCGGCAAGAGTGTCCGGATGCAGATCGGGGTGCTCGGAGCAACAGGTCCAGCGGGAAGTGGCCTCGCCACTCGTCTGGCAGCGTCAGGGTTCGATGTCGTGCTGGGGTCTCGGTCCAAGTACCGGGCACTCGAGGTGCGCGACAAGATCGCTGCGAAGTGGTCGGACCGCGAGCTGTCGCTGACCGCGGGCGACAACCACGAGGCCGCCTCGGCCGAGGTCGTGTTCATCGCCACGCCGTGGGACGCGGCTGCCGCGACCGCCAAGGAGTGCGAGCGGGAGCTCAAGGGCAAGGTCGTCATCTCGATGGCGAACGCGCTCGCGAAGGTCGGTCACGAGTTCCAGCCGCTGGTCCCGCCGCGTGGCTCGGTGGCTGCGTCGGTGCAGGCGGCGATCCCGCGCTCGCTGGTCGCGGCGACGATGCACCACGTGCCGGCCAAGGAGCTCGGCGACATCGCCCACCCGGTCGAGTCCGACGTGCTGGTGTGCTCGGACCATCCCTCGGCGACCGCCACGACCATCGACATCGTGTCGAAGATCCCGGACCTCCGGGCCGTCGACGCGGGTGAGCTCTCGAACGCTGCGCCCATCGAGGCGTTCGCTGCCGTCCTGCTGCAGGTGAACGTGAAGTACAAGACGCGGGTCGCCATCAGGTTCACCGGCCTGCCGGCCTGAGGCACTGACGGCCTGCCGGCCTGAGGTAGTGACCGGCCTGCCGGCCTGAGGCGGTGCCCGTGGTCGGGCGCCGGTAGCCTGCGTCGCCGTGCGCCTCTACGACACCGCTCGGCAGACCGTCGTCCCGTTCGAGCCATCGGACCGGATCGTCTCGATGTACACGTGCGGGATCACGCCGTACGACTCGACGCATCTCGGCCACGCCGCGACCTACCTGACCTACGACGTGCTGCAGCGCCGACTGCGCGACCTCGGTCACGAGACGCGCTGCGTCCGCAACATCACCGACGTCGACGACAGCATCCTGCCGAAGGCCCGTGAGCTCGGCGTGCACTACCTGGACCTTGCGGCATCCGAGCTGGTGCGCTTCGACGCGGACATGGTGCGGCTCGGGATGATCCCGGCATGGTCCGAGCCGCGGGCGACATCCGCGATCCCCGACATCCGGGGCTTCATCGGCATGGTCCTGGACCGCGGCTACGCCTATGCCGAGGGCGGCTCGGTCTACTTCGAGGTCGGCAAGTACGAGC
Organism: Actinomycetes bacterium; assembly: GCA_023423475.1. Lineage (GTDB taxonomy): Bacteria > Actinomycetota > Acidimicrobiia > Acidimicrobiales > Microtrichaceae > JAFAFN01. Next base: position 3,796 of record JAFAFN010000330.1, read on the forward strand.
GCTTCGGTGAGATCAGCCACTACTCGCGCGACGAGATGCTGCGTCTCGCCGCCGAGCGCGGTGGCAACCCGGACGACCCGAACAAGCGTGACCCGCTCGACTTCGTGCTGTGGCAGCCGAGCCTGTCCGACGAGCCGGCGTGGGACTCGCTGTGGGGGCCGGGCCGCCCGGGCTGGCACATCGAGTGCTCCGCGCTGTGCCTCCGCGAGCTGGGCACCACGATCGACCTGCACGGCGGCGGGTCGGACCTGATCTACCCGCACCACGAGTGCGAGGCCGCGCAGTCCGAGGCCGCGACCGGTGAGCCACTCGTCCGGCACTGGATGCACCAGGCGATGGTCCGGATGGACGGCGAGAAGATGTCCAAGTCCTTGGGCAACCTCGTGTTCGTCTCGGACCTGGCCGAGGAGTGGGATCCGCGTGCGATCCGACTGGCGTGCATCTCGCACCACTACCGCGACAGCTGGGAGTGGAACGACACCCTCATGCCCGCGGCGACCGAGCGGCTCTCGGCGTGGAACGCAGCGGGCGCCGGCAGCGGCGGTCTCGACGAGGCCCGACGAGCGCTCGACGAGGACCTCGACACACCCGGCGCGGTGGCGGCGATCGACGCTGCAGCGGCCCGAGGTGTCGGGGTGAGCGAGGCTGCCGCACTGCTCGGCGTCGAGCTCGGTTGAACGGGGGCCGTCCCGGGTACGTCCCCGGCGTCGGTCCGTGGTCCCGGTGATCCTGTGTCGGCGAGACTGTGAATTCTCCATGACGAGCCCCACTGACATCTGGTCAAGAGGTAGGATCGCCCAGGAGGACATCGACACGACGCGGTACGACCGGGAAGGGGTGGCACTGATGGGACGTGAGGCTGGCAGTCTGCAGACTGCGGCGCGCGTGGTGCTGACCCCGACGTTCCGGTTCCTCTGGAACGTGACGACCGAGGGCACCGAGAACATCCCGGAGTCCGGCGGCGCGATCATCGCACCGAACCACATCTCGGTCCTCGACTCGTTCTTCGTGCCGCTCACCGCAGGTCGCCGCATGACCTACGTGGGCAAGGCCGAGTACCTCGACGACTGGAAGACCAAGTACGTCTTCCCCGCGATCGGCATGATCCCGATCGACCGCTCCGGCGGCGACGCCTCGGCCCGCGCGCTCGACGCTGCGGCGTCGGTGCTCGAGGCGGGCGAGCTCTTCGGGATTTACCCGGAGGGGACCCGGGCGCGGGACGGCAAGCTGCACAAGGGCCACACGGGGCTGGCTCGCCTGGCGCTGCGGACCAACTCACCGATCATCCCGGTCGGCATCGTGGGGACCGACCTGGTCCAGCCC
>JAFAFN010000361.1 GCA_023423475.1 Actinomycetes bacterium
GCTGGTGACCTCGGTGGAGCTCGACCCACGTGGAGGTTCGCTCGACTCCCTCGATCACGCACTCGCGCTGTGGGGTGGCGAGCCCGTCGAGGAGTTCCTCGACGAGTCCTGGACGGTGCCCGTCGTCGAGCGCCTCGACGAGCTGCACGCGGCCGCGGTCGAAGCACACGCCGAGGCGCTGCTGACGCGGCACCATGCCGAGCTCGCCGTCGCCGAGCTGGCAGCGCACATCGCGCAGCACCCGCTGCGCGAGCACCCGCGGGCGTTGCTGATGCGAGCGCTCGTGCACGAGGGTCGGTCGGCAGAGGCCCTGCGCGCGTACCAGGACTACCGCCGGCTCCTGATCGAGCAGACCGGGACTGAACCATCGCTCGAGATCCGGACGCTCGACCGGCGGATCGCCTCGGGGGCGGGAGGGTCAGCCGATGCGACGGCTCAGTCGTGAGGTCCCCGAGCCCGGGACGAAGAGGCCGGCGGAGTCGTCGATCATGGTCAGGTAGTCGGGGTCGGCGGCCAGGGCGGCCGTCGCGTGGTCGACCTCTTCGGCGGAGTCCGCGAGGCTGATCCACGCGACACTCGCGAACGGCCCGTACATCGACCGTGTGAACAGGCCGTCGAGTCCGGTGACACGTGCGGCGTGCTCCATCATCTCGACACCCCAGCCCATCGCCTCGACGATCCTGCCGACCGTGCACTGCGCCATGACGACGCTCGCGTACTCGCGCCCCTGCCCACCGTCGCCCGCCATCGCGAGGATGTCGGACAGCACGTCCTCGCCCGCCCCGGCGAACAGGTCACCGGCAGCGGCGACCGACTCGACGTAGCGGGTCTCGGTGAGCAGCTTGTCGCCCAGCTCTCGCAGATCGGCGTGGGACTCGGCGGTGGACGACCAGACGAAGTTCGACATCGGTGCGCCGAACTCGACCTGCCACGCCGAGATCTCCCGGCCCGACAGACTGGATGCGGTCGCGGCGATCTCGACCGCGAACGCTGCGGCATCGAGGAGTCGTTCGGGCACTGCGGTGGCACTCCGGAGGAACAGGTACATGGCGGACTCCCTCTGTGGTCGTGCCCGATCGGGCAACGACCATCAGTGTGAGGACCCACCTGTTACACCTGCGCGTCAGCAGCGCGACGTGGGCGCGTCAGAGCTGGACGACGAGCCCGGCCCTCGGCGAGGTCGCTCCCGCCAGCGTCTCGAGCCACGCGGCGCGGAGCCCGTCAGCGCCCTCGCCGACCTGGACGTCGACCCAGTCGGCGACGACCGGGGCGAACCGGCTCCACGCCTCGGCGTGGCGTTCCTCGACACCGTGGGGACCCCAGTCGGCGTAGCGCTTGCGCATCTGGTCGGGGGCGAAGAAGAACGTCGGCGCGCCGCCCGGGAGCGCGTCACCGACCGGGTCGGGAGCGGCGTCGTGATGCGCGGCGCCGACGACCGCGGAGTGCACCGGCGCGACGCGTTCATGCACCCGGCGTCGCAGTCCCGCATCGCCGGCGATGTCGACGTACACCGTCGGCACCTGAGCGAGCTGATCGACCTCGTCGTAGGTGAGGACCTCGTCGTAGCAGCCGAGCGACTCGGTGAACCCACGGTTCGTCGCACTGGTCAGTCCGACGCGGTGGATGCCGTCGAGCAGGAACGCGGCGCCGTAGGCGGTCTTGCTCGACGCGCTGCTGATCACCGCACTCCTGGCGCCGAAGAAGCCGTGGTCGCTCAGGAAGTCCGCCAGCATGAAGCCCGTCATGAACAGGGGCCGGTAGAGCACCTGCAGGTCCTCGAGGCCAGCGTCGTACGCGGGGTCCGCCGACGTGGTCGTCAGCCCGTTGTAGGGCGTGGGCAGGTCCCGGCGGTGTGCGCTGGCGTCGCGGAACCCGCGCTCGTCGACCTTGGCGGGCTCCACCAGCAGGTGGCTGCTCGTCGGCAGGTACCCGTACAACCGGGTGCCCTCTTCGACGCCGGCGACGTTGCTCCGTTCGACCTCGGCGAAGCCCCACAAGGGCACTCGCCCCTGAGGTGCTCCGTCGATGTCGTCGGTCGGGAAGAAGTCCCAGTAGCGCATCGCGTCGCCGAACACCGCGTAGGTCACGTTGTTGGCGGTCATCCCGACGCGCTCGACCCGCAGCAGCGCCTGTCCGGCCGATGGCTCGGGCGGTGGCACCTCGATGATCGCGGTGCGGGTGAGGTCAGCTCGATCGACTCGCAGATCCCATGCCATGTCCGAGGTCTACTGCAGTCGACGGCCTCGGCGTCGCCGAACCCGAGCATCGGTCTCACCTCACGTGCGCCCCGGCCTTCTGACGGGTCGCGACGTTGAGCCGGTTCCACACGGTCAACTGGTGACGTCGCGCACCGCTGCTTCGACCGTCGGGTGCGACCTGTCCGCGAGCTGCGACGCGCCTGCGGCGGCCAGGACGTCACGGACCTGGCCGATGTCACGGGCGAAAGCCAGGCGAACGTGTCGTCGATCGAGCTCGTCCGCGAGGTCGACCAGCATCGCCACGGCGGTGACGTCGATGACCGGGACGTCGGCCAGATCGAGCACCACGCCCGTCGTGGCGTCGGTCAGGCGACTCGTGACGTCGGCTCGCACGTTGTCGGCGTTGGCGTAGAAGAGGCCCGACTCGGGTCGCAGCACCAGGACGCCGCCCACCTCGGTGGCGTTGCCGTCGCGTTCCTGGTCGACCCAGTGGGAACCGTCGGCCGAGCGGCCGAGCACCGCGACGTGGGGCCGTGACGCCCGGTAGACGAGCAGCACCACCGAGGTCGCTATCCCGATGAACAACCCGGGCAGAGTGTCGAACACCAGCACCCCGAGCATCGCGGCGAGCGCAGCGAGCAGGTCGGCGCGAGCCGCGGGCCCGTAGATGCTGCCGAGCTCGGCGGTGTGCACGCGCCACAGGCGGCGCAGCGCCTCGACGTCCACCAGCTCGACGACCGCTGCCACGACGACCGCAGCGAGCGTCGCCTCGGGCAGGTTCTCGAACAGCCCCGTGAGGAACAGCAACGTCAGCACCGTGAGCACCGCGACGAACACGCCGGAGAGCTGCGAGGTCGCGCCCGCCGAACCGTTCACGGCGGTCTTGGAGAGACTCCCGTTGACGACCATCCCTGCGGTCAGTCCCGAGCCGAGGTTGGCCGCACCCAGGCCGATCAGCTCCTTGTTCGGGTCGATCTCGTAGTGGTCACGCTGCGCGTAGGTCTTGGCGGCACCGAGTCCCTCGGCGAATCCGACGAGCAGCACGCCGACCGCGGATCCGGCGAGGCCGACGTAGTCCGACCATCCGAGATCCGGTGCTCCCAGCGACGGCAGGCCGGCGTCGATGGGGCCCACGATGTCGACGCCCTGATCTGCGAGGCCGAACACGCTGACCGCGACGATGCCGAGGATCACCGCGACGAGCGGCGCCGGGGCCCTCGGCACGAACCGGCGGAGCAGCACGACGACCGCCAGCGAGACGGAGCCGACCAGGAGGGTCTGCCACTGGGTGGACCCGAGGTCGGTGAGCAGGTCCCAGCACTTCTCGAAGAAGTCGCCCTCGCCACCGGGCACCCCGAAGAGCTTCGGCAGCTGCCCGACGATGATCGTGAGGGCCAAGCCGATGATGAAGCCCTTGAGCACCGGCTCCGAGATGAACGACGCCAGGAAGCCGAGCCGGATCAGACCAGCGAGCAGGCCCAGGACGCCGACGGCGAGCGCCAACCCTGCGGTGAGCGCGAGCGCGTTCACATCGGTGGCCAGATCCGCGATCGCAGCGGCGGACAGCGCTGCCGTCGCCGCCATCGGTCCGACCACGAGATGCCGCGACGACCCGAAGATGGCGTAGAGCACCAGCGCAGCGGGCGCAGCGTAGAGCCCGACGACGGGCGAGACACCGGCGATCGTCGCGTAGGCGAGCGCCTCGGGGACCAGCACGGCCCACACCGTCAGTCCGGCGACCAGATCTGCCGGGATCCGCTTCGAGGTGTAGCCGTCGAACGACGTGAGGATCGGGAGACGTGGCACGCGGTCGCCTAGGGAGTGACGATGTTGAACCAGAACTCGAAGGTGTCGAAGAGCCCGAGCAGGTCTCGGGCCGCGGCCGGGTCGCCGGCCACCTCGACCGAGCCGGAGCTCAGCGCGTCGTCGAGCGCGACCTGTCCGAGCGCCAGCCCGATCAGCACCGGGCGGGCCATCGTCAGCGTCGCTGCAGCAGCCTCGTCGTGCTGGCCGATCGAGTGGCTCAGCGAGCCGTTCGCGAGGATGAGCACGAACTGCTCCTCGGTGTCGGTCAGCGTGACGTTGAGGGTCAACCTGCGCCCTGCAGCATCTGGCCCGTTGAGCCGGATGCCGAGGTAGTCGAGGAACATCTCGAGGGTCATCGAGT
>JAFAFN010000377.1 GCA_023423475.1 Actinomycetes bacterium
GGTCCACACCTCGCAGTGGCCCGACACAGCAGAGCTGCGCGCCGTGGCGACCGGTCCCGACGGCACCCCGGGTGACCCCACGGTGTGGGACGTCGCCTCGTCGGTCCTGTCGGAGCTACGCGGCGCCAAGTCGGCGGCCAAGGTGCGCATGGGCGCGCCCATCGAGTCCGCGGTCGTCACCGACACCGCCGAGCGGATCGCACGCTTCGAACTGGCGGCGGCCGACGTCGCCGCCGCCGGCAAGGTCGTCGAGCTCACGACGGCGACCGGCGAGGTCGCCTCGGTCACCACCGTCATCGTGCCGCCCGAGGGCTGAGCGCGGCCGCGTCGGCGACCGCCGGCGACCCGGCGACTCACTCCAGGCCGACTCAGTCCAGGCCGGACACGTTCGAGATGCGGCCCTGCTTGCGGTCGATGAGCTGCACGACCACCCGGTAGAACGCGTCGGGGTCGTCGATGTCGTCGATCGTGCGGAAGCCGGAGCGCTCGTTGGCGGACTCGATCCGGATCGTCGCGGTGTGGGCGAGCCACTGCACCAGGGACTCGGTGCGGGTGATGTCGGTGACCTTCCCCCACGGGATGAACTCCGCCGAGCGGTTCAACACGCCGCTGACGCGCAGCACCCGCATGTCGGTCACCAGGTACCTGGTGAATGCCGCCTGCACCCCTCGCACGACGAGCAGGCCGATGACACCGATGGACACGAGCACGCCGAGTGCGCCGATCGCCGGGGCGACCATCGCGCCGAGCACCGGGAGGAGCACCGCGAGGGCGAGCCAGACCACCTGCGCGGCGAGGAAACCACGGATCGAGCGGGTCTCCTGGCGGACGACGCGCTCGCCGGGCATCAGGTAGGCGCTCGCGATCGTCGCGGGGCGCCAGCCCCGCGGGGCCCGGCGCTTGGACTGTCCGGCACCGCGGGTGCGCACGACCCGAGGGACGTCACGACCGTGGTCGTGGCGCCCTGGATCGGTGTGGGTCACGACCCGAGGTTCGAGAAGAAGTCGGCGAGCTTCGCGACGACGTCCTGGACCCACGAGGCGAGCGAGCCCACGAGGTCACCGACGTCCTGCGCCGCAGTGGCGGGGTCGCGCCAGATGGCGAAGACCAGGAACCCGGCACCGAGCACCAGCACCAGCTGCACGTACTTGTTCATCGGGTTCGTCCACCTTTCCGACGGACGACGCCACCGGGTGCTGCGGTGGACGTCGGGAACCCCGAACGCGCTGGACGCCGTGGACTCCTGTCCGCTCAAGGGGCGAACGTACCAGCGGCCCTCAGCCGTTCGGTGGACCCTCGGCGCCGGGAGCGGGGCGCAGCTGCGGGGCCGTCGCCAGCGCGATGCCGTTCGACTCGAAGGACTTGAGCACCCGGAGCCGGTACTCACGCTCGACGTCGAACTGACTGGCCGGCTCTGTCTCGCAGATCACGCGGAGCGTGACACCGACGGGGTCCATCAGGTGCACGCCGAGCACGTTCGGGCGACCGGTGATCTTGTCGGCCCAGTCGGGGTCCTCGACCATCCCCTCGCCGACCTCCTCGAGCAGCGCACACGCCCGCTCGATGTCGGCCTGGGGAGTCACCACCACGTCCACCAGCGCCCGCGACCAGTTCTGGCTCTTGTTGCCCACCCGGAGGATCTCGCCGTTGGCGACGTGCCACACGGTGCCGGTGATGTCACGCAGCCGCGTCGAGCGCAGCGTCACACGTTCCACCACCCCGACCGCGGGTGCACCTGCGTCGATCGTGTCGCCGACGCCGTAGCGGTCCTCGACGATGATGAACCAGCCGGCGAGGATGTCCCGCACGAGCGTCTGCGCCCCGAAGCCGAGGGCGACACCGAGCACCCCCGCGCTGGCGAACAGCGCCGCCAGGCTCACGCCGAGCACCGACAGCACGGCGCCGAACGCGACCACGACGACGATCGACGTCGCGACGCTGCGAGCGATGGTCGAGATCGCCGCGCCGCGGGCCTCGGCGCGCCCGGTGGGTTCGGCTCGTCGGAACTTGGAGGGGACGAAGTCGCCCAATCGGTCGGCCTGGGCCATCATCCGATCACCGGCCCGCTTGATCAGTCGTCGCAGGACTCGGTTCGCGATCCACGCGGCGACCAGGATGGCGAAGATCTGCAACGGCTTCTCGGAGAGCCAGCCGGCGAGCGCCGCCAGCCCCTCGTTGTCGGTCGCATCGAGCACCGGTTGGCAGCCCCAGCCTCGATCGTCGCAGTACGCGGGGTCCGCGGCGTGCTGGAGGAGCGATCCGGTGGCCATCGCGGGATGGTAGCGAGCACCAGAGGTCCACTCGCGCCGCCCCGGATCGCCGTAGTCTTCGACGCCGAGGGAAGGTGTCGAAGCGGCGAGGTCCGGCCGTCGGCACTCCTCGTCCGCACCGTACCCAGGGGGAGAGGCGACATCGTGAGTCGACGGTCCCGCCGCAGAGCTGCCGACGCCGCCCTGGCCGCGTCCGCCGAGCAGCTCGAGTCGCTGCGGCTCCGCAGCGAGGCAGACCTCGCCCGTCTGCGCGCCGACTACGACGCGGCGCTCGCCGCATCGGGCACGGTCTTCTTCCAGGAGGTCACCTCCGGGAGCGACACCTTCCACGTCTCGTCGTCGTCGGAGCCGGTCCTCGGCTGGCAACCGTCGATGTTCCACACACCGGGCATGTTCCGGGCGATGGTCCACCCCGACGACCTCGGCCGCTTCGATGCACAGCTCGCACGCCACGCAGCCGACCACGCGGGCGATCGGCCAGCGCCCAGCCCGATCATCGACCTCACCACCGGGTCCCCGCTGCTCGCCGGCGCCCCCGACGGATCCCGATCGTCCGACGACGTGACCGGTGACGGGCCGGTCCGGTTCCGCTCGGCCGCAGGCACCTGGCGTTCGGTCGAGGTCCGCTCCCGAGCCGCTGCCGCCGAGCTCGTCGGGCCCGACGGCAGCCCTCGCTCATCGACCTGCGTCGGCGCACTCGTCGACGTCACCGAGCTCGAGGCCCGCCGCGTCACCACCCGACGCTTCGCCGAGCTCGTCGACCGGGACCCGTCGGGGTGCATCGTCGCCGAGTTCACCGACCCCGCCGACCCCTCGTCGCTCGTGCTGCGAGCCGCCAACCGAGCAGCTCACACCATGTTCAACCTGGAACGGGCCGACGTCGACGGCGCCGTGCTCGAATCGATCCTCGGCCCGGCGAGCGCCCAGCTGATCCGCTCCGCGCTGTTCGACGTCTGCCACACGGGTCAGACGCTCACCGCCGAGCGTATCTCCCTCAGCGAGGTCCCCGGCACCTACCTCGACCTCAGGGTGGACCGCCTCGAGGACGCCACGCTCGGGCTGTCGGTCACCGACGTGACCGCCACGGTCGCCCTCGAGGACCGACTGCGACACCAGGCGTCGCACGACGCGCTCACCGCCCTGCCGAACCGCTCGCTGCTCGAGGAGCGCCTGGCCGTCGCGGTCGCCGGCGCGTCGCCCGATGCGCCGGTGTCGCTCGCGGTGATCGACATCGACGGGCTGGCCGACCTGAACGACACCCTCGGACTGCACCTCGCCGACCAGCTGCTCGTGCAGATCGGGCGCCGACTCGTGCGAGAGGTGCGCGGCGCGGCGGTCGTGTCGCGGATCGGCGGCGACGAGTTCGCGGTGCTGAGCATGCCGTGCGGCAGCGAGGCCGAGGCCATCGACCGGGCGCACTCCGTGCGGATCGCGCTCGCCCACCCCTTCGACATCGCCGGACACGTCATCAGCTGCGACGTCAGCATCGGCGTGGCCGTCGGGCCCGTCGACGGCGACGACGGACGTGCCCTGCTGCGCGCCGCGCTCCGCGCCGTCGAGGACGCCAAGCGCGACGGCTCCGGGTTCGCTCGTCACCACGACGACCGCGCCTCGAGCTCGATCCACCGACTGGCGCTGCTGGCCGAGCTGCGTCGCGGTCTCGCCGACCAGGACCTCGAGCTGCGCTTCCAGCCGATGATCGACCTGCGCTCCGGCACGGTCGCCAAGGTCGAGGCGATGCTGCGCTGGCGCCACGAGGACGGCACCCAGCTCCCGCTCGAGTTCCTCGAGCTCGCCGAGCAGTCCGGCCTGATCCAGCCGCTCACCCGTTGGGTCCTCGGCGAGGCCGCCCGCGCCGCGACGATCCTGCGCGATGCCGGCCACGACGTCGTGGTCAGCACCGACCTGTCCATGCGGAACCTGCTCGACCCTGACCTGCTCTCGTTCGTCTCGCTGCTGGTCACCAGCGGCGAGCTGCGCACCGACCTCGTCGAGATCGAGGTCGGCGAGGTCGAGCTCATGGACGACCCGGTCCGCTCCAGGGAGACGCTCGCCGCGCTCGCCGAGCTCGGCCTGCGGTTCGTGGTGGACGACTTCGGGACCGGCTACACGTCGCTGTCGACCATGCAGCACCTGCCCGTCGTCGGGCTGAAGATCGACCGGACGTTCATCTCGACGCTGGCCGACGCCGCGTCCGATGCCGCGATCGTGCGGTCCACCATCGAGCTGTGCCACGAGCTCGGCCTGCGAGTCGGTGCCGACGGCGTGCCGGACGCCGCGACCCTGGCGATGCTGGCCGACTTCGGCTGCGACCACGCCCAGGGTGTGCACCTCTCCGAGCCGGTCACGCTCGACGTGCTGCCCGACCGGGTGGCCGAGCTCGAGCACGCCGTGCGCAACTGGGTCGGCTGAGCGCCGGCACCCCCTCGGGGCGCCGGCACGTCGCCGTTCGATCGTCGACCTGGCTCAGTCGAGCTCGGTGACGCCGTCGTCGGGGCAGTGGAACCCGTCGACGTCGTCGTTCTCACCACCGAGCTCCGGGTAGAGCCGCTCGAACTTCCCGTCCTTCACCACGAGCAGCATCCCGCAAGGGCTCGCGACGGCGGTGTCGGCCGGCTCGGGGTCCTGGGGAGAGTGCAGCCCGCCGCCGGTCCAGTCGTCAACCGCGGCGGCCTCCTCGAGGATGCAGTCCCGGTCGAGCACGCCGTCGTTCTTCTCGCCGCAGGCGTTGGCCGCCACGGTGAAGAGCAGCCACGACGACATGCTCTGGATGCCCAGCGCGCCGGTCTCGCCTCCGTCGACGTACTGATCGATCATGTCGAGGTACTGCTGGATGGCCGGCCACTCGTCGGCCTCCTCGAGCGAGTGCAGCCCCATGCGGACGACCGACCCCTCACCCGCCGGTTCGGCGGACAGCTTGGCGTCGTACATGTTGGTCTCGAGCAGCGGGGTGCCCTCCCACTGCTGCTCCCTGGCGGTCTTGAGGAAGGCGGTCAGGTTGTCGATCTCGCCGACCCAGCTGAAGGTGGTCGCGCCGCCCTCCTTCATGCGCTGCACGAGCGGCGTCCAGTCGGGTGCGCCCGTCGCGGGGTAGGACTGCTCGCCGACGTCCTTCATGCCACCGACGTCCGCGACCGCTGCCTGGTACTTCGTCTTGACCAGCTCGAGCGCCGGCAGCTCGCCCCACAGGACCGTCCAGGCCGACGCGTTGTCGGGCTCGACCACCTCGAAGTCACGGAACCAGGTGTTGTTGACGGAGTTGCCGGGGTTCGGGATCGGCTGCACCTGCCCCTCGGAATCCGCCTTCTCGGCGGAGACCGCGAAGCCGGGGATGTCGATCAGGCCGCACTTGTTGATGTCGCTGGAGTCCTTGCCGGAGAACTGCAGCTGATCCTGGGCCAGGCCGCCGCCGACCAGGGCGAAGACGTCGGTGCACGCCTCGGTCATCACGGACTCGACGTTGAACAGCGCGGCGTCGAGGTCGACGACCTCGATGGGCAGACCGCCGATGCCACCCTGCTCGTTGCACCACCCGGCGAACGCGACCGAGGTGTCGTACATCATCTTGTTGAGGCCCGGCCGGATGTCCGAGCTGCGGTCGTTGGTGACGCCGATGTACAACGCGTCGGTGCCGCGACCTGCCTGATCGGGGTCGACCGAGAAGTCGCCCTCGCCGCACAGCGGGCCGTCGATGTCGGGGAAGCCCGCTGCTTCGGCGCCACCGCCGGCGGCGGTCGTCGTGGTCTCGTCCGGTTCGGGTTCTCCGCTGTCGTCGCCCGAGGCACCACACGCCCCGGCGACGAGTGCGAGCACCGCCACGGTCACCACCGCGAAACGCTTCATGGTCTTCCCCCTGTGCTGGCCAGCCCCCCCGGCTCGGCGCAGCGCCGCCGACCATACCCCGTGGGCGGGTCCGCGGGGCGGCGTCACGGCGACGCACGAGCCGGTGCGGGTCAACCGGCGACAGCGACCTCGGTGGCCCAGCGGTAGTCGGGCTTGCCATTCGGTCCGCGCTGGACCTCGTCGACGACGATGATGCGCTTCGGGCACTTGTACCCGGCGAGCTGCTCCTTGGAGTAGGCGAGCAGCGTCGTCTCGTCGAGGTCGACGTCGGTGAGCGAGACCACCGCCGTCACCGACTGGCCCCACTTCTCGTCGGGCAGCCCGACCACGTTCGCGTCGAGCACCCCCGGGTGGGTCTTGAGCATCTCCTCGACTTCTTCGGGGTAGACCTTCTCACCCGCGGTGTTGATGCACGCCGAGCCCCGTCCGAGCAGGACGATCGTGCCGTCGGCCTCGACGGTGGCGAAGTCCCCGGGCACCGACCAGATCCGGCCGGCGAAGCTGCGGAAGGTGCCGGCGGACTTGGCGTCGTCCTTGTAGTACCCGATCGGGATCGGCCCGCCGACGGCGAGCAGACCCCGCTCACCCGAGCCCGGGACGACGGCCTCACCGGACTCGTCGAAGACCTGTGCATGCTCGCCGAGTGCGAAGCGCGCGGTCTTCGCCGGCTCGCCGGCGCGGGCGACCGAGCTCGCGAACCCGACGCCCTCGGACGACCCCAGGGTGTCGGCGAGCACCGCTCGACACCAGGTGAGCAGTTCGTCCTTGGTCTCCTGGGACCACATGACCCCGGAGGACACCACGACCTTGAGCGAGCTCAGGTCGTAGGGCTCGCCGCGGTCGGCCGCGTCGCGCAGCGCGGCCAGCATCGGCTTCGCGAAGGCGTCGCCGACGATCGTCAGCTGCGTGACCCGGTGGTCCTGCACGGCCCTGCAGAGCTCGTCACCGTCGAAGGACCGCGACGGCAGCGTCACCACGCAGCCGGCGGCCGAGAGCACCGCGAGGGACGTGATCGCAGAGGTCCCGTGCATCAACGGCGCCGCGGGCAGCAGTCGGACCGCCTTGCCACGGTCGTGGAACGCGGTCGCGGCGGCGACCACCTCGGTCGCCGTGGTCGGCACCGGCACCTTCACCACCGAGAAAGTCGCCGCGGTCGTGCCGAGCAGGCTGCGGTGTGGCCACATCACGCCCTTCGGCATGCCCGTGGTGCCGCCGGTGTAGAGGAACCACAGGTCGTCGCCGCTGCGCTCGACCCGAGGGGCTGGCTCGGTCGAGGCGATCACGTCCTCGTAGTCGCGGGCCCAGTCGGGCACCGGATGCTCGTCGTCGGCACCCACGCACACGAAGGTGCGCAGCTGGGGCAGTCGATCCCGGATCGCGTCGAGGCGCGGAGCGAACTCGGCGGAGAACACGACCGCCTCGGCATCGGAGTTGTCGAACAGGTACTCGAGCTCGTGTTCGAGGTAGCGGTAGTTGACGTTGACCGGCACGGCTCTGGCCTTGAACGCCGCGAAGGTCGTCTCGAGGTACTCCGGCCCGTTGTAGAGGTGGATGGCCACCTTCGAGTCCGGTCCCACCCCGCCACTGGCCAGGTGCGCCGACAGCCGGGCGGCGCGTTCTTCGAACTCGGCCCACGTGCGCACGACCGGCTCGGTCGAGGCGTGGACCAGGGCCGGCGCGTCGGGCACGGTGTCGGCGACGAGCTCCCACACCGTCGCGAGGTTCTCGACCACTGCTCCCGCTGATTCGGTCTCCTGGTCCGACATCACCATCCACCCCTCTGGATCCGGCCCACCGCAGGCATGTCCGTGCGCGGCACCCGTCGAACGATACGGTCCGATGGCGTCAGCCACCGAACGGACCCGGGACGGGCCCACCGAAAGGACCGTGATGGCACCCCAACGTGTCGACACCGCCGAAGAGGCGGTCGAGTTCGTCCGGCCGACCGACACCCTCGCCGTCGGCCTGGGCCCCGCGCATCCAGGTGGCTTCCTCCATGCGCTCGGGACACGGGACGACTGGGTCGACCTGCAGATGTTCGGCGCGCTCCTGACCGACCTCTACGCCGTGTTCAGCAACCCCGCGGTCCACTACCGCTCCGGCTTCTTCGGACCGGCGGAGCGCTTCCTGCGCGACAGCGGTGCCGACATCCAGTACGTGCCGGCGGACTTCCGACGCTTCGCCCCGATCATCGAGCAGCTCGCCCCGCGGGTGATGGCGACCGCCGCGGCGCCACCCGACGCCGAGGGCTGGTGCAGCCTCTCGCTGCACGCGGGCGCCACGGTGGACGAGTTGCACCGAGCGGGAGCCGACCCGGACCGGTTGCTGATCGTCGAGCACTCACCGCACTTCCCGAGGACCCACGGGCTCATGCCGGAGCACCCCCATCGGCTCCACCTCGACGAGATCGACGTGCTCGTCGGCACCGATGCCGCGCCGGTGGACCTCGCGGACGCCGTCGCGGACGACATCGACGTGACGATCGCCGAGATCGCGGCGGGCTACGTCGCCGACGGGGCGACCCTGCAGACCGGAATCGGCGCGATCCCGTCGATCATCGCGACGCTGCTCGCCGAGGGAACCGGCGGCGACTACGGCATCCACTCCGAGATGTTCACCAACGG
>JAFAFN010000385.1 GCA_023423475.1 Actinomycetes bacterium
CGTGGATCCGGTGCGCGACGCGTATCTTCCACTCGACGTCGCGGGCCTGGCCCTCCTCGTCGATCAGCAGGCAGATGACCGCCGCGCCGAACTCCTTGGCGAGGCGGAACACTCGGTCGCCGCGCGAGCCCTCTCCGTCGCCGTCCTCGAGGTTGGCGGAGTTGAGCATGGCCCGGCCGCCGAGCCAGCGCAGGCCCGCCTCGATCACCTCGGGCTCGGTCGAGTCGAGCACCAGCGGCACCGACGACTGCGTCGCGAAGCGCTGCGCGATCTCCTCCATGTCGGCGGTGCCGTCGCGACCCACGTAGTCGACGCACACGTCGATGACGTGCGAGCCCTCCTTCACCTGGTCCTTGGCCATCGCCACGCAGGTGTCCCAGTCGGCCTCGAGCATCGCCTCACGGAACTTCTTGGAGCCGTTGGCGTTGGTGCGCTCGCCGATCATGACGAGGTTCGACGCGCCGTCGGCCTCGTCGCTGTCGAGGATGACGGGGGAGTAGATCGACGCGACGCCGTGCTCGAAGTCGATGTCGCGCTCGGGCAGGTCGACGCCGTCGAGCGCGTCGGCGAGCTGGCGGATGTACTCCGGGGTGGTGCCGCAGCAACCGCCGACGATCGAGATGCCGAAGTCCTTGACGAATCGGACCTGGTGCTCGACGAACTGCTCGGGGGTGAGGTCGTAGTGCATCGCACCGTCGACCACCGAGGGCAGCCCGGCGTTGGGCAGCACGGAGACGGGGATGCGTGAGTGCTGCGACAGGTGCCGCACGTGCTCGCTCATCTCCTCGGGACCGGTGGCGCAGTTGATGCCGATGACGTCGGGGCGCATCGGATCGAGCGCGACGAGCGCCGCGCCGATCTCGGTGCCCGGCAGCATGCGCCCGGTGAGCTCGATGGTGACCTGCACCTGCAGGGGGACCTCGATGCCGACCTCGGCCATGGCGTCGCGGCAGCCGTTCATCGAGGCCTTGATGCCGAGCAGGTCGAACTGCGTCTCGATCAGCAGGACGTCGACGCCGCCACGCAGCAGACCGCGTGCCTGCTCGGCGATCTGGTCGCGCAGCTCGACGTAGCTGACGTGTCCGAGCGACGCGAAGCGCGTGCCGGGGCCGATCGAGCCGGCGACCATGCGGGGCCGTTCCGGGGTCGAGAAGTCGTCGGCCGCCGATCGCGCGATGCGCGCGGCCATCTCGTTGAGCTCTTCGGTGCGATCGCCGAGTCCGTACTCGTCGAGGGTGGCGCGCATGCCGCCGAAGCTGTTCGTCTCGACGATGTCGGCGCCGGCCTCGAAGTACTCCGAGTGCATCTGCTTGATGAGCTCGGGACGGGTCTCGTTGAGGATCTCCGGGCAGCCCTCGAGCTCGGGGGTGCCGTAGTCCTCGATCTGCAGGTCCTGCAGCTGCAGCCAGGTGCCGGCTGCGCCGTCGTAGATCACCACTCGGGAGCGGACTGCGTCGAGGAACGGGGAGGTCGCCATGATGGGCCCGAGACTACTTGCGGACCGTGTGCAGGCTCGATCCCGATTCGACCGCCGGACCCGCCGGTGGGACCCGCCGGTGGGACCCGCTGCTGGGACCCACCGGCCGGGCGTGCGCTCAGTGCGAGAAGGAGGTGCCCTCCTCCTGGTCCATCGGCACCGTGACGGGGTGACGCTCCAGGAACGCGACCGCGTCCTTCATGTCGGTGAGCAGCGTGGTGATCTCGTCCTTGGTGATCTCGAGGCGGATGAGCGCACGCTGCACGATCTGCTCGGACAGGTCGCCGGTGAGCGGGTACGCCGGGACCTGCCAGCCGCGTGTGCGCAGACGGTCGGCCAGCTCGTAGAGCGACCACGTCACGTTCGCGTCGTCGGCGAGCTTCCAGGTCACCGCGGGGATCCCGGTAGCCGGGTCGCCGTCGTAGATCAGCTCGAAGGGACCGACCGAGGGCAGCTTCGCCGCGAGGTAGCCGGCGGTCGCGTACGAGGCTCCGTGGGCCGTCGCGTAGCCGTGACGTCCGAGGCGGAGGAACCCGGCGTACTGGGCGATGATCTGCCCGGCGGGCCGCGAGAAGTTGATCTGGAACGTGGGCATGTCGCCACCCAGGTAGGTGACGTGGAACACCAACTCCTCGGGCAGCTGCGAGCCGTCCCGGAAGAGCACCCACCCGACACCGAGCGGGGCCAGTCCGAACTTGTGGCCCGACGCGCTGATGGACTTCACCCGGTCGACGCGGAAGTCCCACACCAGCTCCGGCGCGCAGAACGGCGCGGTGAAGCCACCGCTCGCCCCGTCGACGTGGATGTCGACGTCGAGGCCGGTCCGCTCCTGCAGGTCGTCGAGCGCGGCGGCGAGCTCGGCCACGGGCTCGTAGATGCCGGTGTAGGTGACACCGAGGGTGGGGACCACGCCGATCGTGTTCTCGTCGATCTGGTCGACCATGGTCGCGGGGTCGATGCCGTAGCGACCGGGGGCCATGCCGACCTCTCGCAGCTCGATGTCCCAGTAGCGGGCGAACTTGTGCCACACCACCTGCACCGGCCCGCACACGAGGTTCGGGGCGTCGGTCGGCTTGCCCTCGGCGCGGCGCTTGTTGCGCCAGCGGCGGTGCATGGCCATGCCCGCCAGCATGCACGCCTCGGAGGATCCGATCGCCGAGGTGCCGATCGCGTCGCGGGGGCTCGGGGCGTTCCACAGGTCCGCGAGCATGTGCACGCAGCGGCGCTCGATCTCGGCCGCCGTGGGGTACTCGTCCTTGTCGATCAAGTTCTTGTTGACGGACAACGCCATCAACTTCTGGGCCTCCTCGGTCTCCCACGTCTGGCAGAAGGTCGCGAGGTTCTGATGGGCGTTGCCGTCGAGCTCGATCTCCTGGGAGACGATCTCGAAGACCATGCGTCGGTCGGTCGACTCCTCGGGGAACTCGTACCTGCTGATCTCGTCGGACAGCCGTTCGACTGCATCGCGGAGCTCATCGACATCTGATCCTTGGTGCAACATGTCGCCCAGCATGCACCGCCACGGGTGAGCGCGACGTGGATCGTCGTCGAGCGATCACCATCGCCCGCGCGGGCGCCGCGGCCGGCGTCGCCGCCGGTAGTGTCGGCCGGCGATGAAGGTCTACACACGCAAGGGTGACGACGGCACGACCGGTCTGCTCTACGGGGGCCGGGTCCGCAAGGACGATCCGGGGCCGATGGCCTACGGAGAGGTCGACGAGGCGCAGTCCGCGATCGGCGTCGCCAGGGCCCACGTCGAACGCGGCAGCGAGCTCGACGAGCTGCTGATCGCGGTCGAGCGTGACCTGTGGGTGCTGATGGCGGACCTGGCGACCGACGAGTCCAACCGCCACAAGCTGACCGACGGCGTGTCCCGGGTGACCCTCGGGATGGTCGAGCACCTCGAAGCGACGATCGACTCGATCTCGTCGCGCTTCGAGCTGCCCAAGGAGTTCGTCGTGCCCGGCCAGGAGCCGGTCTCGGCCTTCCTCGACCTGGCGCGCGCCGTGGTCCGTCGGGCCGAGCGCAACTGCCTCTCGGCGGTGGCCGACGGCTCGCAGGTCGTCGCTTACCTCAACCGCCTGTCCGACCTGCTGTGGACGCTGGCCCGTTGGCACGAGGGCGAGTCGCTCACCAGTCGTTCCTGAACCCCGTCCCTCGGGCGTTCTCGTTCCCGTCCCATCCGATCTCCCACCGCCACCCATGACCCACCGCACGAACACGGAGCCGAAGTGACCGACGCACCTGCCATCAAGATCTCGAAGACCGCACCGTCCGGTGCCACCGCCGTGGCGGAGCTCGTGCACTCCGATCGCCTGCGGAAGGTCGACGGCGTGTCCAAGGCCGTGCTCGACCGTGCGGGGTTCGCCGGCAAGGTCGGCGAGACGCTGGTGCTGCTCGACGGCTCGGACCGGGTGCTGCTCGGAGCGGGCGCCCACGGCGAGGCCGACGCCAACGCGCTGCGTCGGGCGGCCGCGGGCTTCGCCCGATCGGTGCTTCGCCACCGGAGCATCGCCGTGCAGTACCCCGACGACCTCGACGTCGACCCGGTCGAGGGTGTGCGGGCCATCGCCGAGGGCCTGCAGCTCGGCGCCTACCGCTTCGACGACTTCAAGTCCGGTGACCCCAAGCCCCGCACCAACTCGGCCACGATCGCCGTCGGCGACCAGGTGCGTGCGGTGCAGGAGGGCGCTCGGCGTGCGCGCGAGACCGCGTCGGCGGTGTACTTCGCGAGGGACCTCGTCAACAGCCCCGGCGGCACGCTCACCCCGACGGTGTTCGCCGAGCGCGTGCTCGAGCGCGGCCGAGCGGCCGGCATCACCGTCGAGGTGCTCGACGACGAGGCCATCGCAGCAGAACGTCTCGGCGGACTGATCGCCGTCAACCAGGGCTCGGCCGAGGCGCCCCGGCTCCTCAAGCTCACCTACGAGCCGGCGGGCACGGCGGACGTCGACGAGCCCGCGGCCGACGACGCCCCCGAGGTCGACGCGGTCGACACCGTCGCCCTGGTGGGCAAGGGCATCACGTTCGACTCCGGCGGGCTGTCGCTCAAGCCGGCGGAGTCGATGATGGACATGAAGTGCGACATGGCGGGTGCCGCCGCGGTCGTCGCCACGATGTGCGCGCTCCCGGCGCTCGAGGTCCCGGTGCGGGTCGTGGCCTTCACGCCGCTCACCGACAACATGACCGGTGGCGCGGCACAGCGACCCGGCGACATCTACACCGCCCGCAACGGCACCACCGTCGAGGTGCTCAACACCGACGCCGAGGGTCGCCTGGTGCTCGCCGAAGCGCTGCTCCTGGCGTGCGAGGAGGAGCCCGACGCCGTCATCGACCTGGCCACGCTCACCGGTGCGTGCATGGTGGCACTCGGCAACCGGATCGCCGGGCTCATGGGCAACGATGACGACTTCAGCGACACCGTCATCGCGGCGGCCGATCTCGCCGGCGAGCGGGTGTGGCCGCTCCCGCTGCCCGCCGACTACGCCGCCGAGCTCGACTCGCCGATCGCGGACGTGAAGAACATCGGGTCGGGCCGCTACGGCGGCGCGCTCACCGCGGGGCTCTTCCTCGAGAAGTTCATCTCGGAGGGCACCCCGTGGGTGCACCTCGACATCGCGGGACCGGCGTTCGCCGCGGCCCCGGAGGGTGAGTATCCCATGGGCGGCACGGGCTTCGCCGTGCGCACCCTGCTCACCCTGCTCGAGTCGTGGGACGAGCTGACCGGCCTCGAGGAGCTCGAGGAGCTCATCGAAGAGGACTGAGCCCGCTCAGGCAGCTCTCGGCACAGCGAGCCAGCCGTCGTGGCTGGTCTGCACCGCGAGCGGGAGTCGTGCGAGCTGGCGTCGGGTCAGGAACGGCAGGTGGGTGCGCACGGCGAGCGAACCGTCGTCGAGGCGGCGCATCAGCCCGAAGGTGCAGCACCGATCGATCGTGCGGTTCACTGGCGAGGACCGTCCCGTCCCACCGCCGAGCCCGATCGCCCGGGCGGTGTCGGGCAACGCGATCGAGAAGCCGTCGGGGAACTCCTCGAGCCCGCGGGCCAGCCGGCGGAGCAACACCACCGCGGACGGGCCGATGACACCCAACCAGAAGCGCTCGACGTACTCCCCGCGCGGTGGGTGGCCCGTGGCGGCGAGCTTCGGGTCGTGCCACGGTCGTACGACGAGCGACGGGGGAGCGGTGGGTGTGGGCGCCGAGGTTGGGTGCGGGTCGGTCAGGGTCATGCGGACTGCCTCCTGGTCGTGGCCTGACGGGTGTGCGTCGGGCGGTGACGCTACGGAGGAGCGCCCGGCGTGTCAGCGGGTCGCGCTCCCCGGTTCGTCGCTACTTCACGACCAGTGGGCAGTCGCGCCGGTGCTCGCAGGTGCCGGGGTCGGGTCCCGAGTCGGGACCGGTGTCCTCGTCGGTGGGGACCCAGGGCACCGGGTCGGGCAGGCAGGCCGGGACCACCAGGGTCGCGGTCACCAGCACCAGCAGGAGCCGGTGGTGTCGGGGTTGTTCGTGGGATGTGCGGCGGCGGTGGGTCGTCATGCGCCGGAACGTACGGAGCAGACGCTCCGACGTCAGCGGGGAGCGGTCACCGTTGACGACGCCGAGCGCATCAGCCGACGAAGGCGAGCCGCGAGCCGGGCGGCCGACCGGTGGCCGGCACGACCTCGAGCTCGACCGCGCCGATGTCGCACGCGCCACCCTGGGGGCGGGTGACCCCGCGCTGGTCGGCGCCGGTGCAGCCGGGCTCCCCGGCGAGGATCGCGTCGAGCAGCGGG
>JAFAFN010000471.1 GCA_023423475.1 Actinomycetes bacterium
ATCCCCGAGACCGTCGTCGCCATGCTGGCCTGCACCCGCATCGGTGCGGCGCACACCCTCGTGTTCGGCGGGTTCAGCCCGGACTCCCTCATCGATCGCATCAACGACGCGGGCGCGGTCGTCGCGATCACCGCGGACGCCGGCTACCGCCGTGGCGCCCCCTCGGCGTTGAAGCCGAACCTCGACGTCGCGGCGGCGGACTGCCCGACGCTGCGCAGCGTGGTGGTGGTCGACCGCTGCGGCACCGATGTCGACATGACCGACGGACGGGACCACTGGTGGGACGACCTGAAGTCGACCGCCGATGCGCACTGCGCGCCGGTGCCCGTCGACAGCGAGCAACTGCTCTACCTGCTCTACACCTCGGGCACGACGGCGAAGCCGAAGGGCATCATGCACACCACGGCCGGCTACCTCACCCAGGTGGCGTGGACCCACAAGGAGGTCTTCGACCTCAAGGCCGACCGCGACGTGTACTGGTGCGCCGCCGACGTCGGCTGGGTGACCGGTCACAGCTACATCGTCTACGGGCCCCTCGCCAACGGCGCGACGTCGGTCATGTACGAGGGCACACCGGACACACCGCGTGAGTCCGAGCGCACGGGTGACCCCTCCACGTGGCCCAAGGACCGCTTCTGGGACATCATCGAGCGGTACGGGGTCACCCAGCTCTACACGGCGCCCACCGCGATCCGGACGTTCATGAAGTGGGGCGACCAGGAACCCGCCCGCCACGACCTGAGCTCGTTGCGGGTGCTCGGCACGGTGGGGGAGCCCATCAACCCCGAGGCGTGGATGTGGTACCACCTCCACATCGGTGCGCAGCGCTGCCCGATCGTCGACACGTGGTGGCAGACCGAGACCGGCGGGCACATGATCACGCCGCTGCCGGGTCTCACGGCGACCAAGCCGGGCTCCGCGTGCGGGCCGTTGCCGGGCATCGGCGTCGAGCTCGTCGACGACGACGGCAACGTGATCACCGAGGGCGGTGGCTACCTGACGATCACGGCGCCGTGGCCCTCGATGCTGCGTGGCATCTGGGGCAACCCGGAGCGCTACGCCGAGACCTACTGGTCCCGCTTCGAGGGTCGCTACTTCGCGGGTGATGGGGCCAAGATCGACAGCGACGGCTACCTCTGGGTGCTCGGACGCGTCGACGACGTGATGAACATCTCGGGGCACCGGATCTCCACCGCCGAGGTCGAGTCCGCCCTCGTCGACCACGCCGCGGTGGCCGAGGCGGCCGTCGTGGGAGCGACGGATCCGACCACGGGCCAGACGATCATCGGCTACGTGATCCTGCGTGGCACGTACTCCGACAGCCCCGAGCTGCGCGAGGAGATCCGACGCCACGTCGCCACCAAGCTCGGCGCGATCGCCCGCCCGAAGGCGGTCATCGTGGTGCCGGACCTACCTAAGACCCGCTCGGGCAAGATCATGCGACGCCTGCTGCGTGACGTCGTCGAGGGTCGGGAGCTCGGTGACACCACGACCCTCGCCGACCAGTCCGTCGTGCAGGCCATCCGTGACGGCGCCGCGACCGGCGACGCCTGAGGCGCGCAGATCGGCAGTGCCGACGGGGCAGCTAGCCTGCCCGGCGTGCCGATCTGGGACCCGACACATTCGAACTGGTTGTGGCGCGAGCAGGTGCTCGACGCAGGGCCGACGGTCGTCTTCGACCTCGACGGCGTCCTGTCCGATGCGAGCAGCCGCCAGCACTACATCGAATACCCGTACCCGGACTGGGACGCGTTCTTCCACGCCTGCGGTGACGACGAGCTGATCGACGACGTCGGTCGCCTGCTCGACGTGATCGACGACGACCACCGGATCGTGCTGCTGACGGCGCGGCCGATGCGGGTGCAGCCCCAGACGCTGGGCTGGCTCGATCGCTACGGCCTGCGGTGGGACTCGCTGATCATGCGCGACTTCGGGGACTACATGGCGGCGCGGACCTTCAAGCAGCGCACCGTGCACGAGCTGCGGGCGAAGCAGTTCGACCTCCGCCTCGCGTTCGAGGACGACCCCCGCAACGTGCACATGTTCCGCTCCGAGGGCGTGCCGTGCGTCTACATCCACTCGGGCTACTACGAGTGAGTCCCGCACCGCCACCTTCGGCGCATCGCCCTCGGGATCCGCAACGCGAGGACTGAGCAGGGGTTCAGTCCCCACGGTCGCCGGCGGGACCGATCGCCGCCGGCCACGTACCTTTGGTGACGTCGTCACCAGCCCGGACGCACAGCGTCCCGACCCGGCGAGGAGACCCGGCCCGACATGATGAACAACCTCAAGACAGCAGTGTTGCTCGCTGGTCTCGGCGGTCTGTGCATCGTGATCGGCAGCTTCTGGGGACCGTCGGGGGCGATCATCGGGCTCCTGATCGGTCTCGCGATGTGCGGCGGTTCGTACTGGTTCTCGGCGAGCCTGGCCATCAAGTCGGCGAAGGCCATCGAGGTGTCCGCCGAGCAGATGCCGCAGTACCACGCCATCATGCGCGACCTCTGCATGCGTGCCGGCATGCCGATGCCACGGCTCTACGTCGCACCCAACCCGCAGCCGAACGCCTTCGCCACCGGCCGCAACCCGGACAACGCTGCGGTCTGCGTGACCGAGGGCCTCCTGCGCACGCTCTCCTGGGACGAGATCCAGGGCGTGCTCGCCCACGAGCTCAGCCACGTCCGCAATCGCGACATCCTGATCGGCTCGGTCGCCGCGGCGATCGCCATGGGGATCACCTTCGTGGCCAGCATGGCGCGCTGGGCCCTGATCTTCGGCGGCAGCCGTTCGGACGACGGCGACAACAACCCGATCGTCGGTCTGCTCATGTTGCTGCTGGCGCCCGTCGCCGCGGCGTTGATCCGCTCGGCGGTCAGCCGGAGCCGCGAATACGAGGCCGACGCATCCGCTGCGCGGATGCTCGGCAGCGGTGAGTCGCTCGCCCGGGCGCTCGAGAAGCTCGAGGCCGGGGCCGAGCGGGTGCCCGCGCACGTGAACCCGGCGGAGGCGTCGGCCTACATCGTCAACCCGTTGCGTGGACGTTCGGTGTCGAACCTCTTCGCCACGCACCCGCCGGCGGCCGACCGCATCGCCCGCCTGCGCAGCGACGCCTGGGTCTGAGTTTCAGTCGCGGAAGTTGCCGAACTGCAGGGGGATCTCGAAGTCGTGCTCCTTGCACGCCGAGATGACCGCCTGGAGGTCGTCACGCTTCTTGGCGATCACTCGGACCTGCTCGCCCTGGGTCTGGGACTGGACGCCCTTGAGGCCCTGCTCCTTGATGAACTTGTTGAGCTGCTTGGCCTTGTCGGAGCTGATGCCGGCCACGAGCGTGCCGACCTGGCGAGCGGTGCCGCCGGCCGCGTCCTCGACGTTGCCCCACGACACGGCCTTCATCGACACCTGACGCTTGACCAGCTTCTCCTCGACCACCTGACGCAGCGCGTTGAGGCGGTCGGTGCTGGCACAGCGCAGCGTGATCGTCGTCTCGTCGAGGTCGATCGACGGGTCGGTGTTCTTGAAGTCGAACCGGTTCGTGACCTCTCGGGTGGCCTGGTCGACCGCGTTGCGGATCTCCTGCTGGTCGACCTCGGAGGTGATGTCGAAACTCGGCATGTGCTGTCGGCTCCTTGCAGCTGCTGGGTCCTGACCCCCGGAGCGGCGCTCCGTGGATCTCGGATTCTCCCTCGGTGGCGGACAACGCTACTGTGTGCGACTCCAGCGGGTCGGTGCCCGAGCGGACAAAGGGAGCAGGCTGTAAACCTGTCGGCATTGCCTACGAAGGTTCGAATCCTTCCCGGCCCACCGCTGCGAAACGCACACATCCCGGACACCTCGGTGTCCGGGATGTGTCGTTTCCGGTCCTGGCGGCCTCGCCGCGTCGAGCGTCAGGCGCGCGTGTAGGTCTGGGTCACCTCGCCCACCGACGGGAACTCGAACACGA
>JAFAFN010000519.1 GCA_023423475.1 Actinomycetes bacterium
GCTCGAGGGTCGGCTGCCCGACCCCGACGACCCCCACGAGGTCCTCGCCCCCGCGGGCGCTAACGCCTACGGCATCGCCGTCGGTCAGGAGTACGTGATCCGGGTCCCGTCCGAGGAGCAGATCGCCGCCATGGACATCTTCGGCACAGCAGAGGGACCCGAGGTGCGCGTCGAGGTCGTCGGCATCGGTCGCTCCGCGTTCGAGCTGGCGACCATCCCCGGCGACGGGGCCGGCTGGTTCACCACCCCGGCGTTCCACGATCAGTACTCCTCGTCGGTCACCTTCATCGACAACCTGCTCGTCCGGTTCCGGCCGGGCCAGGGCTCGGTGGAGCTGCTCGAGCGCGACGTGCGGGAGATCTTCGACAGCCCGAACATGCCGGTCCTCGATGCCGAAGCCGCGTCGAAGCGCGTGACGAACGGGACGGGGCTCGAGGCCATCGGACTGCTGCTGTTCGGCTCGGCGGTCGCGCTCGCCGGTGCGGTCCTCGTCGGACAGGCCCTCACCCGTTCCGTGCGAGCCGGTGCGGCCGACATCCCGACCCTTGCCGCCATGGGCTTCACCCGTCCCGACGGCGCCAGGGCGCTCGCCGCGCCGCACCTGGTGGTCGTCGCGGTCGCGGCGTTCGTCGCGTTCGGTGGCGCCGTCGCACTGTCACCGCGGTTCCCGATCGGACTCGCACGTCGCATCGACCCGCTGCACGGGGTGCAGATCGACTGGCTGGTGCTGGGCGTCGGTGTGGCGCTCATGACGGCGGCGCTCGTGCTCACGGTCGCGCTCACTTCCCACCGGGCCACCGCTGCGGCGAGCACGGCTGCGGTGACACGCCGCCCGATGATCGTCAGGTTGGTCGGCGGCACCAGCGCACCGCCCAGCGTGGTCGTCGGCACCAACCTGGCCCTGGAGGCCGGCAACGATCGGCGGGCGCTGCCGACTCGCTCGGCGCTGGCCGGCGTGGTGGTCGGCATCGTCGGCGTCGTCGCGGCGCAGACGATGCTGGTCGCCATGGACGACGCCATCGACCATCCGGCTCGGTTCGGTTCGACCTGGGACCTCGAGCTCGCGGTGAACGACCACTCCGGGTTCCTCGTCTACGACGACGCGATGGCGACCGTCGAGTCGGACCGCGCGGTCGTCGCCAGCGCGCTCAGCGGACGATCCCTCCTGGTCGTCGACGGTGTCACCCAGCCCGTCTACTCGATCGCCCCACGCGTCGGAGCGCTCGACTTCACCGTGTTGAGCGGCCGCAGCCCCCGCTCGCCCGGCGAGATCGCGCTCGGACCGGAGACCGCAGCGTCCTACGGCGTCGCCGTCGGCGAGCACGTCACCGTCACCGCCAGCGACGGCGCGGACCACTCCCTCGAGGTCGTGGGGCTGGCGTTGCTGCCCACCACGCCGCACTCGAACTACGACCAGGGCGGCTGGGTCACACCGGCCGAACAGGAGCGTCTGGCGGGAGCGCCGATGGGTGAGCTCCCCGACGGCGCCGACCCGACCACCTCCACTCCGCCGATCTCTCCGCTGCATCTCGCGGACCTCGCGGAGGGCGCCGACGTGACCGCGGCAAGGGATCGCATCGCCAGCGAGCTCGACCAGGCGATCTTCGACCTCCAGCCACCCGAGCCGACGCTCGATGCGAGCAACCTGCGCAACGTGAGATCACTCCCCATGTTGTTCTCGGTCTTCACCGTGTTGCTCGCGATCGGCACCGTCGCCCACGTCAGCACGAGCGTCGTCCGCCGACGCGGCGCCGAGTTCGCTGTCCTCCGGGCGATCGGGATGACGAGCCGCAACCTGCGCGCCGCGCTCGCCTGGCAGGCCACGACCCTGTCGCTCATCGGCCTCCTGGTCGGACTGCCCGTCGGGGTGGTCGTCGGACGCGTCGTGTGGCGCGTCGTCGCTGATCACACTCCTCTGGTGTTCGGCCCACCGTTGGCGCTCGTGGCGTTGTGCCTCGCGATACCGGGGGCGCTCGTCGTCGCGAACCTGATCGCAGCGGTGCCGGGTCGACGGGTGTCCCGGTTGCGGCCCGCCGACGTGCTGCGTCATGAGTAGGGCGGGTCACGAGTATGCAGGTCATGAGGAGCGCGGCTCGAGCTCCAGTCCCTCGATGCCCAACGTGACGCGCAGCCTCGGCCCGGCCGACCGACGTGCCCGGTCGACCAGCGCGTCGAGATCGTCGTCGGTGCTCGACGGCGAGTGGTGGAACAGCACCAGCTCGCCGACCCCGGCCGAGGTGGCCAGGTCGACGGCTTCGTCCACGGTGCTGTGCCCGTAACGATGCGCGAGCGACGACTGCGCAGCGTCGAACTGCGCGTCGTGGACCAGCACGTCGGCGCCGCGGGCCAGCCCCAGCGCCGCGGCGGAGCCACAGGCGGCGAGGTGGTCCGGGAGGTGGGCGAAGGACCCGAGGCGGTCCTCGAGTCGGTAGCCGAAGGTCAGGCCGCCCTTGTGTGGGACCTCGGCGGACCGCACCACGATCCCCTCGTGCACGTGGCGACCGACCACGACGGGGTCGAAGGTCCAGGCACCAGCGAGGCCGTCGGGACCGATCGGGAAGTGCGGTGGTGACATGGCGCCCGAGAGCAGCGCCGCGGCATCCAGCGCCGCGGCGTCGACACCGTCGGAGGGAACCAGCACGCGCACGACGGCATCGTCTCGATCACCGGAGCGGAAGAACGGCAGCCCCTGGGTGTGGTCCCAGTGCAGGTGGGTCAGCAGGATGGTGCCTGCGAAGGCCCGGCCGTCGAGCAGGTCGTCGACCGATCGGATGCCGGTACCGGCGTCGAGCAGCAGGCGGGGGTGTACTTCACCGTCGGGCGTCACCGCGACGCACGACGTGTGGCCGCCGACGCGCACGAACGACGCGCCCGGAGCAGGCGTGGACCCCCGGACCCCGCACAGCCTGACCTTCACCGGCGGTCCTTCACCGGCCAGATTCGCGTCGGTGCCCGGCGCTGAGCTCCTGCAGCGAGGCGCGATCCAGCTGCTCGGCGGTCACTGCGGCGACCTTCACCGTGGTGACCGCTCGCAATGTCGAGCTCCGGCGTCCCTCGAACAGAGCCCGCTCCCCCATGACCGCGCCGGGGCCGAGCTCGGCGACGACCTCGCCGTCGACCTCCGCGACGAGCACACCGTCGAGCAGCAGGTACACCTCGGACCCCACGTCCCCCTGCTCGACCAGCACGTCACCGGCCGCGAGACGACGGATCCGCGGCCTGGCGTGTGGACCGGCGCCCATGATCCGGCTCGACAGCTGTCGTTCCAGCGCGGTCTCGACCGCGGTCACGAGCACCGGGGTGTCCTCGTCGCCCCACGGGGTGTGTCGCCCGAAGGAGTGCTGCCACCACTCCTTGAAGTTCGTCAGCCCCGCCTTCGCGCACAGCTCACCGTGGTCGTCGTAGACCCAGTGACGGGGGAAGGCACTTGCGCCGACGAGCTCGCGTTCCACCGTGCCGTCGGCATGGATGGTCAACGCCAGGGTGGACCAGACCGTCGGTGCCCGGTAGCCGACGAACGGTGGACGAGTCAGGCGACGTGGAGCCGGGACCGCGGTGTGACCCCCGACGGTCTGCACGAACCGTGCCGTAGGTCCATCGAGCTCGACGGGAAGCTGCAGGTCCGGGAAGCTCACCGCGGCGAAGGTCAGGTGACGCGCGCCAACGACGAGCGTCGTCGCCCCCATGAGACCACCGCCGGAGTAGCCGCCATCGACGATGGCCCCGCCGTCGACCTCGATCCAGGCGGCGAGTCGGTTCGCGAACCGGAAGCGATCGTCGTCGCGCAGCGACTCGAGATCCTCGATCCGGGCGGGTGGCGGTTCGTCGTAGTGGGTGAAGCCCGACCCGAAGACGAACTTGTTGAGCCCCGTCACGGCCTCGGACGGGATCCAGCTGAGGCAGGTCGTGGTGGCTTCGTGGCGCATGCGAGGAACGTACGACGGGCCGACCGGGGCGACGAGGGCGTCAGCCCGTCTCGCCGACGGGGTGCCAGCATCCCCTCCTGCGGGGACGATCCCACCCTTGTGCGACGAACGGACCTGCGTTCAGATCTGGGTGTGCCCGAACGACCCGCCGACGACGACCTCCTCCGAGGAGCTCCCGACCGGACCGATGCGACGATCACGGTGCTGCTCGCCGACGACAACCTGCTGGTG
>JAFAFN010000571.1 GCA_023423475.1 Actinomycetes bacterium
CCCTGCTTGCGGGAGAAGTAGCCGACACCCGGCACCATGCCGTTCCACACCAGGTCGAAGTGCTGCGCCTCGGTGGCGTGCTTCTCGACACCGGTGAGGTCCGGACCGAAGGAACCCATGGCGAGCCGGTCGAACGGCTCCCAGGCCTGGCCGTAGGAGGCACCGGGCACGTGGCAGCGTGCGCACGAGTACGAGCCGGCCGCCAGCTCCTGGTTGTTGAAGAGGATCTCGCCGAGCTTGATCTCGTCCTCGGTCGACAGGCGGTTCGCCTCGACCGGCGCGATCTCTCCCTCGTTCGACGCGTCGACCTTCATCATGCGCTCGTAGAGCTCGGGGTCGATCGTCTTGACGAAGTCGTTGACCTGCGTCTGCATGTCCTCGGGGGTGAGCTGGACGGTCCAGAGGTAGTCGATGAGGTTGTCGACCTGCTGGGTGGTCAGCGGACCACCGCCGGGTCCGCCCCAGGCCGCCATCGGCGTGCCGGGTCGGCCGTAGTTGAGGATGTAGCGCACGCCCTCTTCGGTGTAGCGGTACATCACGTTGTTCAGTGCCGGGGCGATCCAGCTGACCTGGTCGACGTACTGACCGTTCTGGTCGTTGACGATGAAGGTCGTCGAACCGCCGGTGCCACCGCCGCCGTGGCAGGTGACGCACTGGGCGCCGGTCTCGTACATCTCGAGGCCGCGGCGAACGAACGTCTCCTGGAAGACCTCGACCGCGCCGTCCTGACGGCCCGGCTCTGCCAGCCAGTAGAGCGGCAGGGCGACACCGATGACGGCGAGCAGCGCCGCCGCGGAGTACAGCGAGAGGTTGAGCTTCTTGCCCTCGAGCTCGTCGTCGCTCAGGTAGGGCTTGCGGTTGGGGGCCAGCTCGATCTCGGAGCCGACCTCCTTGCTGCCGGCCCGGAGGTTGGCGAACAGCCACACCACGAAACCGATCACCACTACGGCGAGGACGACGAAGCCGATGGCCCGTTGGGTCGATGCGATGATCATCTACGTACTCGTGTGTCTCCCTCGGGTGACCCGGTCGCCCGGATCACTTGTGCTGCTGAAAACGTCTGCTGCTCGGTTGTTGCACACCCGGTGCCGTCGGCGACGCCGGGACGATCCTCAGTGGCCTCCGCCACCGCCACCGATGCAGTGCGGCCCTTCGGCCTCCTGACCGGTGGTGTTCACGCCGATGGGCGGGCCCTGGATGATCTGTCCGGTGTTGACGGTGAAGACACCGCCGCCGGTCTCCATGGCGAAGCGGTCCATGCCACGGGGAGCCGGGCCGCCCTTCTTCTCGCCGACCTGGTTGTACTGCGATCCGTGGCACGGGCACTCGAACCACTGCGAGCTCTTGCACTCCGGGACTCGACAGCCGAGGTGCGGGCACTTCTGGTACAGCGCCACGAGGCCTGCCTCCATGCCGGTGAGCTCGGAGGGCGAGTAGACGGTCTCGGCCTTGGGCAGCGCCGCGGCCGGGTACTCGGTGATCCACATGCGACCTTCGGGCTTGTAGAGGAAGCCGTCGTTGGCCTGCACGTCGGCGAGCACGTCGGAGATCTTGCCGACGCGGATCTTGGAGCCGAAGCCGCTCGAGCCCGCGGGCCAGAGGAAGCCGATGATCGCGACGCCGAAGACCGAGATGCCGAGGCCGAAGAGTGCGAAGACCGAGCGGTTGAGGAACTGCCGACGGGTCACGCCGTAGGTCTCGACGTCGGGAGCGGTCCAGGTGACCGGCGCCGCCGGCGCGGCCGGAGCGACGTCGGTCGAGGTGCGTGCCAGGACGGCGGCCTTCTCGACCTCCTTGCCCGACGGTGCGACGTCCTCGGCCTTGGCGACCTTGCGGGCCTTGCGGTCCTTCTTGACGGTTTCGGATGCGAGGTCGCCGATGGCGGCCCCGGTGTCACGACGGCGTGCGGCGCCCAACAGGGCGACGGCCGCGAGCACCACGACGAGAGCGATGGCAACGACGATGAATCCGTTCATTCTTCGTACCTCACAGTTCCACGTAGACCCCGTCCACCCACGGGAGGGTGAACAGGAAGCCGGGACCACGGAAGAAGGTCCCGATCATGACGAGTACCGCCCAGAACATCAGATGGACGGTCATCAGGGAGATCGCGAACTTACGATCCTCAGGTTTGTTGGACGGGTTCTTGTCCATGTACGGAGCGAGGATCAGCAGGAAGATGCCCATACCCGGGATGGTCACACCGGCGACCATCGGGTGGAACATGGTGAGCAACTCCTGGAGGCCGAGGAAGTACCACGGCGCCTTGGAGGGGTTCGGGGTCTGGTTGAAGTTGGCCAGCTCCATGAGCGGCGCGTTCACGACCCACGAGAAGATGAGCAGGAAGGCGGTGCAGACCAGCGCAGCGACGAACTCGACGATGAGCAGGTGCGGCCAGACGTGGACCTTGTCCTGGGGCTTGGCCTTGACGTCCTGGATCGAGCCGGACTTGACCACGGTGAGCAGTCGCTGGGTGTGTCCACCCGGACCGGCGGCCAGGGGCGGTCCACCGGCTGCCACGACGGCGCCGCCGCCGGTGGCCGTCGCCACGGCGGTCGAGGTGCCACCCGCTGCCGCAGGTGCATCGGCGGTCGCGGTGTCGCCGGCCTTCTTCGACTTGGCGGCCGAGGATCGTGCCAGCAGGTGCGCGGGGATGCGGCTGTCGCCACCGCCCGCGGGCGCGGCGGCCTCGGCTGCCGGTGCATCGGCGGCAGGCGCGGCCTCTTCGGCCGACTTCGCCGCGGCCTTGTCCTTGGCAGCCTGTGCCCGCTTGAGGAGGTGCTCTGGTACCTCGGTCATGCTCGCTCACTCACAGTCGCTCGAACCGACGTCATCACGATCACACGTTCCCGGGTCACAACGGCCCCGAGATGCCGCCGTCCTTCCGGACCCTCCAGAAGTGGATGGCCATGAAGATGACGGTGATGAAGGGGAAGAACAACACGTGCAGCACGTACCAGCGCAACAGCGTGTTGGTGCCGATCTCGGCGCCGCCGAGGAGCACGAAGCGGACCTGGTCACCGAAGACCGGTGTGTACCCGATCATGTTGGTTCCCACGGTCACCGCCCAGAGGGCGAGCTGGTCCCAGGGCAGCAGGTACCCGGTGAACGAGAGCAGCAGGGTCAGGGTGAGCAGGATCACGCCGATCACCCAGTTGAACTCACGCGGTGCCTTGTAGGCACCGTGGTAGAAGACGCGGGCCATGTGCAGGAACACGGAGATCACCATGAGGTGAGCGCCCCATCTGTGCATGTTCCTGACCAACAGGCCGAAGGTGACCGAGGTCTGCAGGGCGTAGATGTCTTCCCATGCCTGGGCGGCGGTGGGGCGATAGAAGAACATCAGGAAGATGCCCGTCACCGTGAGGATGATGAACAGGAAGAAGCTGAGTCCGCCGAGGCAGAGCGTGTAGCTGACCTTCACCGCGTGGCGCTTCACCTTCACCGGGTGGAGGTGGTAGAGCACCGAGTTCATGATCACGTAGGAACGGTTCCTCGGGCTGTCCGAGTACCCCTTCCGGAAGATCGAGCCGGGGCGGAAGATCGAGTTCCAGGCCTGCGAGCCCTGGGTCTTCTCCCAGGTGTCGCTCAGCTTGTCCTGCATCTTCTGGCCCTTGGAGCCCTGCATCGTCTTGGCCACGACTTATTCCCTACCCCTCTGCGCCATCGTGCGTCGAATCCGGAACGTGCCTGTCATGCGAGGCGCATCCCGTAGCCGTACCCGTGGGAGTTGGTGCGCTGGTGCGGATCGCCCGCAGCAGCGGGGTCACCGATCTTTCCGAGGATGATGACCCCGGTCGGACAACGGTCGACGCACAGTGAACACCGGGTGCACACGTCGTCGTCGATCAGGAACACGACGTTGTCGGTCGGGTCCACGCCCGGACGCTCGGTGCCGATCGCCTCGTCGATCGTCGACGGGCTGAGCATCCAGATGCACTTCCAGGGGCAGATGTCGACGCAGCCCTCGCACTGGATGCACTCGGACTGATCGATGTGGATGAACTGCTTCGGCTTGACCGCCTTGGCCAGGTAGTCCGCGTCGACCTCCATGAGGACGTAGTCGTCGCTGAACTCCGGCATCGGCGGGTTCGCATCGGTTGCTCCCATGGGAACTCCTCGGCCTCAGGCCCGCTTGACCAGCGGACGACCGTACGTCGAGGTGGGCTCGATGGCCTTGGCGGCCTTCGCACGCTCCCCACGATTCTGCCACCACGCCCAGATCCACATCTGCAGGCCCAGGAACACGACGTAGATCAGCGTGGCGATGATGTCGCGCACCGCACGGGCGTTGATCATGATCGGGAACCACGGCGTGTCGAGCGAGGCGATGTTGAACGGCAGGGTGACCTGGCCGCCGGGGCCGAACCAGATGAGGTCGGGGCGCCAGCCGAGCTCGGAGTCCGCCCAGGTCAGGAACTGGTGGGGCACCACGCCGTACACCCAGAAGATGATGAAGAAGACGTAGGTGCCGGCCAGCATGCCCTCGCCCCAGGTCATCGGGGTCCCCACCGGACGCTTCTTCGCGTAGGGGAAGATCGGAGCGACCATCGCCACTGTCACCAGCAGCGTTGCTATGAATGCGACCACGGACGACCTCCTGTCGACCTCGTCGGGACCCCGTCGGCATGGCCATCGCAACGGTGCGAGTGAGCCGTCCGGTACGGGAGACGAGCTGTGGATGATGAGTGATGCTGGCGGATCAACGGTGCCCTCGAGATGTTCCGAGGAATGGTCCCGACCGGGGTCGGAGCCATTGTGAACGTTCTCACAAGTGTAGACCGCGCACTCGTACGGGACGAACGGGCGGGCTCACCGGTGAACGTGGTCTACCACGCGGCACCGGCACCTGACACATCCTGGGAGGCAGCTCAGCTCTTCGAGGCACGTCGACACCGACAGGTTCGGAGGCATCCACCATCTCGGCTTGGTCGGCGTGCACGGTACGTGCCTATTGTTGCCGTCGGCCGCCATCTTCCGAGGCTGGTCGAGTTCTGACGCCGCGGAGGCTGCGTTGACCGAAATCCCAGAGCATCTCCTGGCCCGAAGCCGTGCACGTCGTGCGGCGATGGGTGGTGGCGGAGGCGGCGACGACGCTGCCCCCGCGGCAGCCACCCCGGCCACGACCGCCAGCGAGGCACCCGCAGCAGCTGCGGCGGCGCCGGCCGTTCCCGCGGCCGAGGTGGTCCCGGCGACCCCCGACCCGGTCCCGCCGTGGGTCGAGGCCGCAGAGACGCGCAAGAAGATCCCCGCATGGGCCGTGCCCGTCCTGGCGCTGCTGCCCCTCTGGGCCGTCATCTACGCGGTCACGCTCGACACACCGACCCCGACCGAGCTCGGACCGCTCGAGGCCGGCGCCGAGGTCTACGGCACCAGCTGCTCGACCTGCCACGGTGCGACCGGTGGCGGCGTGGGCGCAGCACCCGCCCTCACGGGCGACGAGGGCGTCCGGGCCGTGTTCCCCAGCCCCGCCGACCAGGTCACCTGGGTCGCACTCGGCACCGCCGGCTACCGCGCCGCCGGACTCGACGTGTACGGCACCGACGGCGTCAAGCCCGTCGGCGCCGCAGGCCTCATGCCCGCATGGGGCGACTCGCTCACCGCCAACCAGCTGATGGACGTCGTCCTTCACGAGCGTGTCACCCTCGACGGCGAGGAGTTCGACATCGAGGTCTGGAAGGACGGCTTCGAGGAGACCCTCGCAGAGCTGCTCCCGGCCGAGAAGGTCGCCGAGTACGTCGCCGTGCTCGAGGAGTGGGAGGCCGACCCTCCGGTCGGCTGACCCGGCACCGCACCAATCGAGACACCAGTGACGACCGGCCCCGAGGGGCCGGTCGTCGTCGTTCGCTGGGTTGTGGCGTGCTCAGCCGACCGGCGGGTCGGCCTCCCACTCCTCGAGCACGGCGACGTACTCGGCGACCTTGTCCGCGGGCAGCAG
>JAFAFN010000088.1 GCA_023423475.1 Actinomycetes bacterium
AGGTCCATGTGACCTCGAAGGTGTCGTTCGCCGCCGCGTCCGCCGGTGCGGTCCAGTCGACCAGCACCCGGAACAGGTTGTACGTGACCACCGTCTCGGCATGTTCGATCGTCACGTCGGTGATCGAGTCGTTGCGCTCGGCCGCGCCCGCACCGCTGGGCAGCGTGAGGACGCCGAGCGCGAGCGCGGTGAACGCGACGACGCTGATGGCGGCGCGTGTGAGCCTGGAGTTCATGTCGGTTCCCTTCAGCCGCGATCTGGGCGTCGCGGTCGAGTCGGGGAAGGGACGACGCTCCGGTTCGGTCATGACGGCCGTTGGGTAGTTCTGCTCGCCCGGATCCTGCGAGCCGGGCGCTGCCTCCGCCGTGCTCGAGCACCTCCTCGCCGCCTGACACCCACGCGCGCGGCTACTCGTGGGCAGCAGCCAGGTGATCGAGGATCAGCGCAGCGGTGAGCTCCGGTGATCGATGCGTGACGTCGATGTCGATCGGCGCAGGGTCATCGATCGAGATCAGGTCCGCGGTGCTCGAGTAGGCCCGGACCGCGTCGGCGTCGGTCCACTTGTTCCGCGCCGTTCGGTCGGGCTGCACGACGCGACGAAGGTGCTCGTCGGCGTCGCAACGCAGTCGGACCGGCAGGTAGCGGCTTCCTCGGGCTGCAGCGAGCGCTCGCACCCGGTCGACGGAGCGGAGGTCGGCTGGGTCGCCCTCGAGTGCCACGTTGGTGAAGATGAACGACCAGTCGGCAGGTGAGAGCTCCTCGATCGTGCGCAGCAGCGCCGCACGAACGTCGTCGACCCGGTCCCAGACCACGTCGGGGAGCGGTTCGGCCTCTGAACCGTCGACGGGCAGCACTGCGAAGATCACGTTGCTCGTCAGGTGGTTGTCGACGAGCACGAACCGCCGCTCGGGGCCGTCGGCCAGTCGGACCAGCTCCTTCGCGACGGTGTACTTGCCGACACCCGGGTAGCCGATCAGGTGGACGATCGCCGAGCCGGTGCCCGCGCTCATTGGTACCCCGCAGCCACGTAGGTCTTCGACGAGCTCACCGAGGTGAGCGGGAGGCCGCAGCCCGACGGCACCAGGTCGGTCGCGGCATCCCGAGCCGGGACGACGCTCGTCGTCGTCCAGCCGCACCCGGACACCAGTCCGGCGGCATCGTCGAGGTCGACGCCGAGTCGGAATCCCTCGCTGCTGCCGACCCGAGCGACCTGCTGCAGCAGCAGCTGTCGACGGTGGGTGCCCGCCGTCGGTCGAGACGCCGGGAAGAAGTCGACCGCCAGACAGCTGCCCGGGGCTGCGACGGACGCCAGCGAGCCCAGCTGTCGCCGGACCACGGCCTCGTCGAGGTACATCGTGACACCCTCGATCACGAACACCGTCGGGAGGTCCGGATCGAAGCTCGATCCTCGGAGCTGCTCGGCGACGTCGTCGTCGATCAGGTCAGCGGCGACGTACTCGACCGAGGTGCGGTCCGGGGCGCGGCGTCGCTTGTCCATCTGCGTCGCAGGATGGTCGATCTCGAAGCAGCGCACGCCGTCCCGGGCGAAGCGCCACGGTCGGCTGTCGTACCCCGCCCCGACGGTCACGACCTGGGTGACCCCGTCGTCGAGCGAACCCGCGACCTCGCGGTCGAACCACCGCACACGACCCGCCAGGCCGGCCAGTGTCACCGCCCGGATCCACGTCCGGCGCGGCAGGCGTCGACACCCGGCGTACACCGTCCGAATGCCGCCGCCCAGCATCGCCGCGGCGAAGGGGTCGTCGATGACCCCGAGGTCGTGCAGCAGCGCCCGTTCGGCGGCGACCGCCTGTGCCGCACGGGACGGCTTCCACTCCTTCACCGGGTGGCTGCGATCCCGCTACTCGAACGCCGGGATGCCGGTGATGGCGTTGCCGAGGATCAGCGTATGGATCTCGTTCGTGCCCTCATAGGTGTAGACGGACTCGAGGTTGTTCATGTGGCGGATCACCGGGTACTCGGTCGTGATGCCGTTGGCGCCCAGCACACCGCGCGCCTCACGGGCGACACCGAGCGCCATGCGCACGTTGTCCATCTTGGCGAAGCTGACCTGCGGCGTCGCCAACGTCCCGGCGTCCTTCATCCGCCCCAGGTGGATGGCGACCAGAGTCCCA
Organism: Actinomycetes bacterium; assembly: GCA_023423475.1. Taxonomy (GTDB): domain Bacteria; phylum Actinomycetota; class Acidimicrobiia; order Acidimicrobiales; family Microtrichaceae; genus JAFAFN01. Next base: position 2,136 of record JAFAFN010000088.1, read on the forward strand.
CGCTGGGTCGCGACCATCATCTCGACGAGCTTGCGCTGGGTCAGCTGGAACGACGCGATCGGCTTGTCGAACTGCACCCGCTCCAGGGAGTACTCGAGCGCCGCCTCGTAGCAGGCCCGAGCCGCGCCGCACGCACCGAACGCGATGCCGAAGCGCGCCTCGTTGAGGCACGACAGCGGGCCGCGCATGCCGGAGACACCCGGGAGCACGGCATCGGCGGGCAGTCGCACGCCGTCGAGCACCAGCTCCGAGGTCACCGACGCCCGCAGCGACACCTTGCGGTGGATCAACGGTGCCGAGAACCCCGGCGTGTCGGTCGGCACGACGAAGCCTCGCACGGCGCCGCCATCGGGCCCGTCGGGGTCGGTGCGGGCCCAGACCACCGCGACGTCGGCCACCGAGCCGTTGGTGATCCACATCTTGGCGCCGTCGAGGATCCAGTCGCCCGAGGCGTCCTGACGGGCGGTCGTGCGCATCGAGGAGGGGTCCGAGCCGGAGTCCGGTTCGGTCAGGCCGAAGCAGCCGATCAGGTCACCCGCTGCCATGCCCGGCAGCCAGCGCTGCTTCTGCTCCTCGGAGCCGAAGGCGTGGATCGGGAACATCGCGAGTGAGCCCTGGACCGACACGAAGCTGCGTGCACCCGAGTCGCCGGCTTCGAGCTCGAGGCACGCCAGCCCGTAGGCCGTCGCCGAGGTCCCCGCACAGCCGTAGCCCTCGAGGTGCATGCCCAGCAGCCCGAGTGCGCCGAACTCCTTGGCCATCTCCTTCGGGAAGGTGCCTTCGTCGAACCACGTGCCCACGTCCGGGAGCACCTTGTCGGTGACGATCTGGCGCACCGTGTCGCGCAGCAGCACCTCTTCCTCGGAGAGCAGCGAGTCCAGGGCGAGCACGTCCCGCGGGTCGACGTGCTGGGCCAGAGGGGAGTGGGGCATGGAGTTGCCGGTCATTCCCCGAGGCTAGGACCTGACGGGCGATTCCTCCTGTTGTGACACCTGTTCCCGACCCCGTACTCTCGCCGGATGGCGAGTACGGGGGCGGTACCGGCGGGGTTCGTCTCGCGTGCACCGAGGCTGGGCTTCGTCGGCGGCTTCGACGGTGTGCGCGGCATCGGGATCCTGATGGTCCTGATGAACCACGCCTACTCGAACCTGTCGCCGTCGTTCGCCGGGATCATCGACGTCTTCTTCGTGATGTCGGCATTCCTGATCGTCACGCTGCTGATGCAGGAGTACCGGGACCACTCGGGCATCAACATGCGGAAGTTCTACGCACGGCGGGCGGTCCGCCTGTTGCCGTCGGCGTACCTCTGCATCCTGGCGTGGATCGTCTACTGCCTGATCTTCGACCGGGAGCGCCTGATCTGGGTGCTCCAGGACGCCGCCGCGGCGGTCACCTACGTCTACAACCTGGTCTTCCCGGTCGGACTGGCATCGGTCGCGCCGCAGGTGGCGGCAGAACGTTCGATCGACCAGTTCTGGTCACTCGCCGTCGAGGAGCAGTTCTACCTGGTCATCGCCGTGACGGTGCTGATCTGCCTGAAGCGGCGCTGGATGCTGCAGCTGGCGATCGGACTGTGCCTGCTGGCGTCCTGGATCGGGTGGCAGCGCTGGACGGGCCACACCGGCCCGATCAACGGCGGCATGCCGACCGACTCGTCGATCCCTGCACGCGGCATCTCGCTGCTGTGGCTCTCCCGCTACGACTCGCTCATGTGGGGCGTCGGCCTGGCGGTGCTCAACGCCTACCTCCCGGACCCGCTGCCGAAGCTGTGGAAGCGGTGGCTGCCCGTCGTGGGCGTCATCGGACTGGTGGTCGCCGGGGTCACGATGCTCACCGCCTCGGGCTTCCTCAACGAGGCCACCGACAAGCTCGGCATCCCGTACTTCCCCTACGTCCCCATGGCGATCCCACCGGAGTTCGCCGACCAGTACACCGGGCGGGTCTGGATCCAGTTCGGCCACACGGTGACCGCACTGGCCTTCGCCCCGGCGATGCTCGCGATGGCGAGGAACCCGCAATGGTGGGCGAACCGGGCGTTGTCGTGGAAGCCCCTGCGCTTCCTCGGGCGCATGTCGTACACGATCTACGTCTGGCACACGCTCTTCTACTTCGTGATCCTTCACACGCTGGGTCTGGATTCGGTGCTCGGTGAGAAGTGGCG